>JAEYZO010000440.1 GCA_023428035.1 Pseudomonadota bacterium
CGCGGCGACGCGAGGCAACGCGAAGAACGCGGGCGGTGCGCGGAGCGGAGCGCGCGAGGATCACAGCGTGGGCGAGAGCGCAACGCCGCCGCGGGGACCTTCGGGATGGGGATGTCGCAGCGCGTACTTGAGCTTCAGACGCACCCCCGCGGTGTGACACCGAGCGGCGAGGGCGCGCACGCGCGCGACGTGGTCTCCGTGGCCGCGCCCGAGGCTCCGCTGGACGCGCTCGACGGCCGAGTCGACGGAAAGCGCGACCCAGTCGAGATCCTCTGCGTGCGCGTCGAGCAACGCCTCCAGCCTCGAGCCGCTGGTGACGAGGCTCGTCACGAAGTCGAGCTCCTTCGCGTGTACGAGGAGTTCGCCGAGGTGCGGATGGAGGGTGGGCTCACCGCCCGCGAAGGTGATTTTCTCGCCGCCCGCGGCGCGCAGCGCGTCAAGCAGGAGACGCGCGTCGTCCAGGGTCAAGTGGCCGTGCACGTCGCGGAAGGTCGCGAAGCAGAACGAACACCGCGAGTCGCACGGCTTGTAGAGGTGGAAGTTGATCGAGGTCGGGCTCATGTCATCTCCTCCCGCGGCAACGAGCTCTCGTCGCTGCGCGAGGGGATAGGCGTGGTCAGCCCGCGATTTTCTCCGACTCGATCAGAATCAACGTCGCGATGGGCACCACGTCGCCCGAGCGCGTCGCGACCAGGACGACAGGCGCTTCATCAGCGTCCATCGTCCAGCCCGAGAGGCTCGCGGGCTGCACACCGTGGCTGGTGACCTGTCGAAGCGTTGCCCCTGGCGGCAGGGTCACGTTCACGGTCTCCCCGAGGGCCATCTCCAGCACTTCCGTGGCCCCCGGCTTCAACGCGAGCCCCCGCTGATCCGGTGGGGCGAGCGTCGCGGCGAGTGGGCTCGCGAAGCGGACCTCGGCGCTCCAGGACGCGAGCATGGGCGCACGGCGCATCGCGCGCCTCCACCCGAGCATCATCGACGCGAGCCAGGGTTGCCGAGCGATCACCGACGCGAGCGCGTCGACACGACGGCGCCGCTCAACCGCCGCGCCCCAGATCGTGGACGCGTCCGGAGAGGCGAGGAGCTTTTCCCACGCACCAAGATCCTCGTCGCCGTCGGTGCCAAGGACCATGGCGTCGAGGGTGAGGGGATCGGGCGGCGCTCGCCTCGTCATCGGGATTTCTCCTTGAGAGCCTTGATCGAGGCGTTGAGTCCAGCGTCGGAGATCTTGAACCGCTCAAGGAGTGAGACGCGAAGGCTCCGGCGCGCGAGGGCGACCTCCAGGTACAACCCACCGTCGTCGACCGGCCGTTCGGCCAGTTCGATGCACTGCCGGATCAGCGTAGTCACGCCGTCATGGCGGAGCGTCGTCATGGTGCGTGAGCGCATCCCGCCGAGGGCGGCGCAGACGCTCGCGCGGTCGACCTCGTAGGGACGGCGGTCTTCGCATGGCGAGAACCACGTGCGCGTGCAGGCTCGGTGCGGTTCGTCGCCGTCATCGCGTACCAGCCCGGCGAACAACGCGAGATAGCGGAACAGCGCGTCGGCGATGCAGAACGAGCGCTCCTTGGGGGTGAAGTCCTCCTCGGCGGCAACCGCACCGTCCCACTCGCGCGCGGGATCCTCGGGCGCGAAGATGTCGCGACGCAGTCGGGCGGTACCAGCGAGCCACCACCCTACGAGTGACACGCAGCACCGGTCGCGCAGCGCCAAGAGCCCTCGCGCGAGACGCTCACGGAACCGTTCGGCGTCGAGGCTGCCCATGGTCGACCGAGACTCGGCAGACGGCGGCAGTCCTCGCTCCGGACTCTCGATCGGCATCGCCCGTTGCATGAGGATGCGTCTGAACCCGGCCGTGCCCTCGCGCTGGGACAACCAGAAGCGGGCCTCGGTGAAGAGGCGCAGAGAACGCGATCCAACGCGTAGCTTCGACGGGTCGATGTCCACGGTGAGGAAGCGCTCGATGCACCAGTCGACAGCCTCGCCGACAGGGTCGTCGCCGTGGAAGCGGAACGCCGCGAGACCGATGCGGGTCTCTTCGACGAACACGGTGAACGCCTCGTCGAGCAGGAGACGGAGCTGATCCCCGCGCTCCTCGACGAGGCGTCGCTTGCCGTCGGCGCTCCAGTCACGAATCGGCTCGTACGGTTCGCGCGAGGTCATCAGATCCCCCACCAGCGAAACGCGCCGAGCTGGACCGGGGACGCGCAGCGGCGGGTGAGTTCGTCGGGGTCGCTGACGACACACGGCGCGTCGGCATGGGCAACGAAGGCGACGACGCTCGCCGGATCGAGGCCGGCCTCGCGGGCGTAGACGCGGCGTGCCTCATCGAGCCAGCCAAGCGCCCCGCGCGTCGTCTCGAACGTCGCGGCTTCTCGTCGCCACCGCGCCAGGAGCGCCGAGACCTCGCGCATGGCGACCCCCAGCGCCGCAGCGCCGGGCACTTCGGGGTGCCGACCGGTGATGACGCCGAAGCGTTCGCAGACCAGCGCCTTCACGAGGTCGTGGACGGGCCAGGCGAGGTCGAGCACCCCTGCCGCCCCAGACGCGAGCGCGTTCCACACGAGGCTCGGGAACACGTCACGATCGCCGGTGATCGTCGAGAGGAGCGAGCCCAGATCTCCGGTGGCCGCCCAGTACTCGACGCGGCGACAACGGGGGAGAGTCGTCCCGAAGAGGTTCCGCGACGAGAGCGTGCGGTGACCTGCGAGCCGCAAGCCCTCTGTGCTGGGATTCACCGTGATCGACGAGCCGACGCCGTACCACCGCACGACTTCGACGCGGGTGGATACCTCCCCCAGGCAATCCACCTCTACGATGTCCGTCCCGCGCGAGCCGTCGACCGGTTCGGCGGCTGCGGTATTGGGAAACCAGGCCCGTAGGCTCTTCACCGCGCACGCACCAAAGCAGGTCTCCCCTTCCTCTCGTTCGTCACCGAGCGCGCAGAACACTCTCGACCCGTCACCGACAGGCGCGTCGCCGCCGAAGCCAAGGCACGGCAACAGCGTCACCGCGGCGAAGCGCTCGCGCAGGGCGACGCCGTGAGCGGTGAGCGCCCACCACGGCACGGCGCGAAGCGGGCCCGGTGCGAAGACTGAGAGCATGCGCGGTCGATCATTCGGAAGGCGCGCGAAGCACCGCCCGAGCACCTCGTCGAGCAACGCGCACAGGCGCCCGAGCGCTTCCGCGCGCTTCGGTTCGGTGCCCCGCAGCGGTGTCGGGTCGATAGGGCTTGGCGCGATCAGCGCCTGCGTCACGGCGAGCAACTCCCACGCGAGCGCGTCGGGCGACCGAACGGTCTCGGCGAACAACTCCTCGCCCGCCTTTCCCACGGCGCTCAAAAGCAGTTCTCCCGCGTGGCTGGTCGAGACACCGAGTACGACGCGCGACGCGGGGACGTCGCGAAGCCACGCCTCGATGTCCGTGAGCCGCCTCGGGGGCGCTAGCGCTTGCAATGCGTTCGTCGCCGCCCCCTCCGGAGCGTCTGACGGGAGTGCCGCGGCGAACCCCTCTCGGAGGGTTCGCCAGTTCTGGTGCATCGCCGCGTCGGTCGCGAGGAGCTGGCGCTCCATGAGGAAGGCGCAGGTGCGGGCCGCGGGGAGCGCTACCTGCCCGTCACACACCGTCGTCGCGGCGTCCCAAGACGTGAGCGCCCAAGGCGATTGAGCGCCCGAGCGGAGAAGATCGTCCGCGGACGCTCGGAAGGCGTCGACGGATGCGGAGCACATCTCCTTGCCCAGGCGCTCGAAGTCCCGCAGGCGAGCGAGGTCCTCCAGGCGTTGGAGCAGGTGCTCGCGACACCACGCCGCCGTCGCCGGCACCTCACCGTCGGGGCGCGGAGGGAGGCGGTGCGCCTGAAGGTTCGCCGCGCCAACACGCAGGTCGGCCCCCATCTGCAACGATGCGATGTGGTGCAGCGCGAGCCGTGGTTCCGACACCGCGCGGAACCTCATCGAGAGGTAACCCGAAAACACACGCTGCCACGCAATGCCCGGCGTCCCCGAGGAGTCCCAGAAGTCCGTCAGATCATCACCTGGGGCCCCCCAGTGGACGCCTTCGAGTCGGTCCAGCATTGTCGAGGCCACATCACGCCCGTCGATGCCGAGCTCTGGGTTCGTACGTTCCGCACGCGCGAACCACACCGTCGTGCGCGCGACCTCGCGAGCCGAGAGCAGGTGAGGCGGTGGGGGTTCGAGCGTCTCCCCAACGCGCAACGCGATCACCGAGAGGCCACTTCGGAGCCGCTGTGCCAGGAAGAACGTATCGCTCGTTCCTCCAGGCGAGAGGACCGCACGCGCGAGCCCCACCGCGTCGACCGTGACGGCGTAGGGGAAGTCGCCGAACGTCAGCAACCACTCAACCGCGAGCGCCGCCGCCCGCAACGCGCGGTACCGATCGGTACACGCCTCAACGGCCGCGCGCAGCGAAGGCCAGCGTGCGGTCGGATCGTCATTCAAGGCCGGGTCCTGGGCTTCGAGCCGCTCGATCCAAGCGCGGAGGATGGGCGCCTCGGGCGCGGACGCACACCCTTCGAGCAGGACGCGGGCACGCGCTACCACCACCGGGTCGGTCGGGTAGATCGGACGCAGCTGCTCGATGTCGAGTTCACCGCGTGCGAGCTCCGTCCAGAGCCACGTGGCTTCGACGGCGAGCGCGCGGCGGTCGTCGTCCACCACCAGGGGCGCGGCCAGTGCCTCGTGGACCCACGCGAGCCCGCGCAAGAGGTTGTGGCGCAAGCTCCCGAGGCCGCGCTCGGCGTAGCACCGCGCTGCCATCACTGCCTGAGAGGGCGTTGGGAACTCATGGTGGCCGAGCGCGGTGGCCTCGGCGAGCCGCTCACGGTGAACTTCGTCTACATCGCGACCGGGAGCGGGCTTCGCCGCGAGAAGCGCATCGAACTCCGCGAGTTCTTCGGGCGATAGCGGTCGCACGCTCTCGCCCGGCACCACTTCGGGGCGTCGGTCCACCACTCCCAGGAAGCGAAAGCCCGCCCAGGCTTCGGGCGAGGAGAACTCCCGTACCAGATGTTCCTGCTCCTGCCGCGGGAGTGGGGCGTCGGCGTGCAGTGGCCCGAGCGTGGCGCCGATCTCGTCTGGCGCGATGCTCGTGCCGAGTAGCTGCGCGATGGCGTCGGACACCCGACGCTCGGGCGTGCTCGCGAGGAGTTCTGGCAGCGTTGCCACGACGGTGTCGCGCCACCACCGCTGCGCGTCGGCGAGTGCGCGGGGCGGACTGTAACCGTCGGCGAGGCCCTCGCGGTAGCGTCGCACGAGGTGGGCCGTCACGAGGTCTGGGACGCTCCACAGCGAACCGATGGTGCTGCGCACGCCCGCGCGATGAAAGGCCACGTCGTGTCCGAAGGCTTCGTCGACCAGGGGGGTGAGCCAGTCCGTCGGGAGGTTCACGCCCGACTGGCAGGCCCAGAGTTCGACTCGCTCGCACCCGACCCAGGAGGAGTCGAAGTCGTCGAGTGATAGATCGCCGCCGACCAGGGAGAGGGCGGCACCCTGGCCGGCCACGTGCGTTCCGTGCGTGTACAAGCTCACCACGTCGGCTCGCGTTGCCTCACGCGTGAGGTTCTCGCGCGTCGCTTCGGCGCCGAAGAGCGTCGTCTCGTCCCCGGACATCGCCGAGAACGCGAGACCATGGAAGCGCGTGGGCTGTTCCTGAAGACCATCTCCCGGAGCGACGAGCACCACCCCCCGACGCTCGTACGCCACGCGCTGCCGCGTGAGCTTCGGGGTGAGGTTCGGCAGGTACGAGATCGCGTCAGCGTGCTCGAGCAGTGTGTGCCCAGGCGCACCCGCGGCGGCCCACGGGATCAGCGCAGCGAGCATGGACGGCAGGATCACCAGGTGGGTGATCCTCCGATCCGGGAGCACGTCGCCCATGCCGAGAACGGGCAGGAGCACAGCGAGATTCGCTGAGAGGCTGGCGCTGCGCTCGGGCTTCCCGGCACCTGCGGCCGAGGCGTAGAGAGCCTCCAGCGCGCGGATCGCCTCGCGTCCGAGCGGGCGACGGAGCGCGCGGCCCATGACTACGCCGTGTTCGAGCCACACGGCGACGGCCAGCAGTTCGTCGTGCAACAAGACGCGCAAGAGCACGTCGGCGGGGTCGTCTTCGAGCACTCTGCGCAGCCCGTCGGGCGAGAGCGCGAACGCGCCCTCGCGGTCGCTGTGGTTCGACTCCGGGTCACGGCGGGCGAGGGCCTCGCCCGCGCGCAGGCTCTCGTCGCTCACCGAGCGCGCTGCGTCGTACAGCATTGAGGACGGAGAGGGAGCGCGGCGGGCTTCGCGTAGCGCCTCGACGACCCTGCCTAGCACCGCGGCTACCTCTTCATGTTCCCCAGGCGGCGACGAATCCTCTACGCGAGAGGTGTGTCCAGCGAGGACGTCCTCAAACCCATGGAGGAGATCGTCGATTGTTCCGCGCGCGTCTGCGTCGGTTGCGTGCGCGATCCGAGATGCGAGGTCGTCGAGTACCTTGGCGGTCGCCGCCGTCGTCTCGCGACGTCGAGCGAGCGCGTACGAAACGGCGTCTCTTGGGCGCCATGTGTAGGTCTGGACGACCTCGAAGTACCGCAGCGCAGCGGTCTCCTCCAGGGCAAGGAAAGCCTCTACCGGCCGCCCTTCGTCAACGTGCAGTTTGGCCAAGAGCCGCGAGAACTCCTGCGCCTCGCGAGCGACGTGATCCGATGCGTGATCGGCGATCGTGGTGGAGCGATGCTGCATCGACTTCTTCACCGCGAGCGGCAGCGCGCGGCGCGCGATCTCCGTCAACCCCGCGTCGTGCAAGGTCTCGAGGAAGCGTGCGCGATGCTCCGGCCGAAGGTCCCACAAGGACACGCTCCGGAGGTGCTCGCGTGCCTCGTCGGCGCTCGCCGGCTCGTGACGGAGAAGCGCGGTCGCTGCGAGGAGGTGTGCCTCGGCGACCATCTCGGGATCGCCGTCACGAATCACCTCGGCGAGGCGTCGCCGCACTGGCACGATGTCTCCCCTGCGTCCGCGCGCGACCAGCGATCGCGCGAGGCTCAGGATGAGCATGGGCTTGAGAGGACGACTTGGCGGCCGAGACGTGAGCGCCATCTGGGCGGGGTCCGCGTGAGCCGCAGCCAAGTGAACGAGGGCGCGACGGTAGCAGCGCTCAGCCTCGTGCCAACGCTTGCATTGGTTGTGCAGGTTGCCGAGGTTATGGCGATAGCCAGCGGCATCGACGAGGCCCACTGGGCCGAGCGCTTCGGTGATCCCGCACGCGCGCTTCATGTGTTCCATCGCCTCGTCGAGCCGCGGATCGCCGCGATGATGGTCGATTTCCGCGAGCGCGCGAAGCGTGCGCCCCAGAGCGTCATGTGTGAGCGCGAGCCTCAAGGGGTCGCGCTGGCGCGTGGGCGACTGGAGTGCACGCTGGAAGAGGTCGCACGCGAGGAGGAGGTGTTCCTGGCGCACACCGGTGCGGAGTTTCGTGTAGGACTCCGCAAGGTCGTACCAACACGCGGCGGCGGCCGCGCCTTGGTCGTCGAAGGCGAAGAGCGCGACAGCCTCGGAGAAGAGCGCGTGTGCCTCGTCGAGGCGCCCCGCCAAAGAGAGTCGCTGAGCCCGGATTCGCAACGCCTCGCTGCGAGCTCCCACGGGGGTAGAACTCATCTCGTCCTGGTACCTGCGGTGAGCGGCGAGAGCGCTCATGGAGCGCAACACGTCAGGCGGAAGCCTCTCCATCGCGACCTGCCGCGCCTTCGCACGGTTTCCCGAAAGGCCAGGCTTCTTTTCTGGGCGGGACCTACGTCTCATCGTCGTGCGTTTCCTTCGGTGGCAGTGCGCTCCACTCGCGGGGATAGGCGGCGGAGCGGTGCTTTTTCCCCAACTCGATCAGGTAACCTGTCGTCGACGAGGGAGACTACGAAGATCTGACATCCCGACTGCTGTCGCCCTCCCCGGGCGCTTCGACGAGGCTTCCGTCCGGCGCGTGAGCGATCCCCTCGACTCCGGCCTCCCCTCGGTGGCTCGCGAAGTTCGCGAAGGGCGGGTAGAGAACCACCGTGCTCAAGCCGCAGGACGTTCTGGTCGCGGTGGCGCTCCTCGACGCGGCCCCTGACGACAGACGCTACGCGCGACTCGCGGAGCGCCTCGGGATCAGCGCCTCCGAGGCGCACGCAGCGCTCGACCGGGCCGCGCTCTCGGGCCTCGTCGACAGGACGACGCGCACGGTGCGGCGCGCAGCGCTGCGGGAGTTCCTGCTGCACGGGCTGAAGTACTGCTTCCCTGGCGAGCGGACGGGCGTGACGCGCGGGGTCCCCACGTCCATCGCGGCGCCGCCGTTGCGCGAGCACTTCACCGCGGACGCGCTTCCGCCGGTGTGGCCGCACCCCAAGGGCGCGCAGCGAGGCGAGGGGTTGGTGCCCCTCTACCGCTCCGTCCCCGAGGCCGCGCGTCGCGACGAGCAGCTCTACGAGTGGTTTGCGCTGCTCGACGCGGTCCGCGCGGGGAGGGCCCGAGAGCGGCAGCTGGCCAAGGCGGAGATCAGGCGAAGGACGGCGTGACCTCGTCGGGTGAACTCGCCCGCGAGACCAGCGCCACGGCGGGGATCAACGTGCGCCGAGCGTCCTCGACGTCCGCGTCATGAACGAAAGTGGCGAGTCGATTTGAAGTTGCCACTTTCGCTCGTCGCGGTTTCAGCGAGCTTTGGTGCCCCTCTCGAAGCTCTACGGCTTGAGGAAGCGTTCGCCTGGCCATCCATGGTGCGTTCGAGCGCAGGGGCCAGCGGGGAAACGATTCGCGACCGCGTGTGCATCGACGGCACCCCCTACCCCTCCCACACATGCAGCCGCACCCGCAGGTCGCGGATCATCGCCTCCGGCAGCGTCGGGAACGCGAGCCCCGTCTCCTCTCCCTCGGCGCGCTCGTCGTCGACGTCGACTCCCTCGGGCTCGTCGCTGGTCACGTCTCCGCCCGTGAGCACCTCGAAGGTCTGCGCGCGGATCCGCAGCTCCTCGTACATCCGCTCGTCGTAGGTCGCCGCCAGGAACGGCACGCCCACCTCGAGCATCGCGGGCGCCGCTCCATCCGGATCCGCCGCGCGCTCGCGGAAGGTCTTGCTCCCGATGCGATCGACGCGCCCCGTGCGCTGCTCCAGCACCGCGGGGTTCCACGCGAGGTCGTAGTGCACGACGTGGCGGCAGTGGCGGTGAAGGTCGATCCCCTCCTGCCCGACCGAGGTGCAGACCATCACCTCGGGGAGCAGCGGGCTGTTGAAGCCCGCGAACACGCGTCGGCGGCGGTCCTCACGCGTCCCCCCGTCGACGAGGACGACGAAGCCCGAGTCGCGCATGCGCGTGGCCTCGTAGAGGTTGTTCCGCTCCGAGCCCTCGGCGTACACCCGGCCAGACGCGGCCCGCAGGTCCTCGACGAAAACCGCGAGGCGATCGGCCATGCTCTCCTGCTGGCGGTCGAGCGGGCGGAAGAAGGCGTCGACGAGCAGGTCGCTCCACGCGCCTTCGTCGAGCGCCGCGCGGTCTGGGAGAACGCGCAACAGCACCGACTCGCGCATCAGCGCACGACGGAGCGCCTGGAGCACCATCCGCCGCTCCCGCCAGTCGAAGCCGCGACCGTCCCGCGTGAGCAGGAGCAGGTTGGAGTGGAGCTGCGCGAGGGTCCGCGCGATGGCGCCGCCGGGGTTCCGCGCGAGGACCTCCCCTGGCTGCGACCCGAGCCAGAAGCTCGCGCCCTCGGCGTAGGCGTCGAACACCGACTCCTGGCCCTGCTGCTTCGCCCTCGCCCTGCGCGTCCGCAGTGCGTCGGCCAGCTCTCCTACCTCAGCATCCGAGGGTTGCGTCTTCTCACGATAGACCTCGTGGACGCCGCGCTCGTCGATCGCTGCACCGTCCACGCTCTCAGCGGCGCCCTCGGCGGCGTCGGCGTCGATCCCGTAGGCGCGCGCGACCCACGCCGGTTGTTCCAGCGTCTTGAGCAGAGCCCCGAACATCGGGCCCCCGCCTCCGGCGCGGCGCATTCTGCGAGCGAGGATGTGCTCGGTGGCGCGGTGGATGAACACGCGATCGACGAGCTCGGCGCGGAGGTCGACGCCGTACCGCAGCGCGAGCGACGCGAGGTCCGTGAGTTCCTCGTCACGGAGTCGCAGGCTGTCGTCGCTGAGTTCGGGAAGGACGAGGTCCTCGCTTCGTGCCGCCCAGCAGATGGACCACAGCACGCGGTCGAGCCCCAGCGTGACGAGGGATCCGTCGCGGCGCGTGAAGCGGTTGCGGAGACTCGTGAGCGCGTCGCCACCGCCGAGGACAGCGCGTTGCCGCTGGCGGAGGTCCTCCGCGATGCGCCCGTCGAGGATCTGTTGCAGCCGCTTCGCCGTGTGCGAACGGAAGCAGAAGATCAGGCTCTTCTCGCCGCGCTGCCACGCCGCGAGTACCGCATCGACGACGGCCTTCACCTTCGGGTGCGAGGGGTCGGCGTCGACCCCCGCGGTCTTGCGGAGCAGATCGAAGTACGGCGTGGCACGGCCACCGTTGGCCGTCGACTCACTGAGCTTCCTGCCCTCCGCGCTCTCGAACAGGGTCGAGTAGCAGCCTGTGAGTGCCGTCCCGAGCGAGGTCTTCCCCTTGCCTCCCTTCATCAACGAGACCGCGCGCATCAAGAGATAGTGCGGGAGCTCGCCGCCGCCGCGCACATCGAGCCCTGGCGCGGCGTGCAGCACCGAGCGGTCTGGTCTCTGACGCGCAGCATCGGCGGAGCCGACGTACTCTGCGCCGACCCTCACGAGCCGGTGATCCGTGCGTCGGCGGTGACGGATGACGAACTGCCCGAGCTCCTGGGAGAGGTCCTCGTTGTGCGCGTAGAGCCGGAGTCCCTCGCGCAGGATCGCGCGCAGGTCGGGGTCGACCTCCGCCATCGCGGCTTCGACCTGCCGCTCGGTGTCGACCGAGGCCAGCGCTCCGGGAGCACGGGCCAGGTCGCGCAGTCGCAGGCGGAGTTGGGCGAAGGGCTCCGACGTCCACGCGGTCTCCAGCGCCTTCACCGTGCGCGAGTCGAGCGTCGCCCAGCACTTCGCGAAAGACCGGCTCCGTGTCGCGGCTTCGCTCAGCACCGGTCGCAGCACTGACTCGCGGTGTTTCCCCATGCGCTCGCGTCGCTCTCGCACCTCGCGTGACGTCGCCCCTGGCGCGATCACGTCGCCCACCTTCAGTAGCTCCAGCATCTCGTCGGGCCGGAGCTGAAATGGCGTCGCCGTGAGCAACAGCGCCCGTCGGGTGTGCGGGGCCACGAAGTCCGCGAACGCCCCGTACCCGTTGGAACGCGCGCGAGGGCCGTTCTTCCAGTTGTGTGCCTCGTCGACGATCACCAGCGGGATCGCCTTCTGGATCGACGCGAAGCACACGTGGCGGTAGAGCGCGGCGAGTCCCCTCTCGACGGCCTGAAACTGCTCAGCGCGGTCGCGCTTGTAGGGCTCGGCGAGCTCTCGGCACGTCTTCAGGAGGTACTCGAAGAGTCCCCGCGCGGAGTCATCCGAGGCGCGCCCTGCGATCTCGTCCAGCGCACTCCGGAACGCCTCCTCGCCGATCGGAATGCACCTGCGCTCGTCCTCGGAGAGCGACCCCACCTCGCTCGGGTTCTTGGGCCAGTTCTCCGGCGCGCCCTTCAAGAGCCGGCCCCGCGCGTCGATCGGCAGCGCGTTGGACCACACGCGGAAGAGGTGCCCGAGGAGGTAGCGACGCTTCACGTCGTAGTGCTGGAGCTTCCCGGTGAGCGCACCCATGTCGGTCACGATGACCGCGGGCCCCTTCGGGTCGTGGAGCGCCGCGGCGAGCGTATCGAGGCGTCGGATCGGCTCGCGCGTCTTGAACCAGCGGTGCTCCGCGCCGAAGCTCTGCCCCGACTCCTTCCAGCAGCGCTTGATGAACTCGCCCACCTCCCGCTGCCACTTCGACACGAGGGCGCTGTTCTGGGGCGCGATCACCAGCACCTTCGGCGCGCACCCGCGCAGGTCGTCGGGAACTCCCTCGCCCTCGCCCATCGCGGCGAGGACGGAGTACGCCACTCCGAGCGCCACGAAGGTCTTTCCCATCCCGACCTCGTCGGCGAGGAGTTGCAGCTCCCACCGCTCCGTCAGGTCTTCGCTGGTGAACCGGCGGAGGATGGTCTCGACGGTCGAGCGCTGCCGCTGAGCGTCGCGAACGTCCTTCATGCGGGTCTTGTCCTGCCCGAGGTCGATCTCCCTGGAGTACGCGATCACGGACGCACCTCCTGACGCAGCACCTTCGGAAGCACCGCCGCGCAGTACTGGTCGAACACCGTCCCCGCCCCCGCAGCCTCTGGCGCGGCGGCGCACACCCGTCGCAGCGCCGCGGCGACCTCCGTCGTCGCCTCATCGATCGCGTCCCGCCATGGCTTCTCGAGCCCTTCGGGCACCTCGACGGAGCGCGTGTCCACGAGGCACGACAACAGCTCGACGAGTTGGAAGCCCGCAGCCGTCGCCGTGCGTCCCCTGGCCACGGCGCGTTCGATCTCGCGCACGAGCGCGACCGGACTCACCGCGCCCACCACCGCGAGGCGGATCGCGGGCTCCGACACAGCAGCCCGCGCGAGCTCGGCGCGAATGCCGGGCAGCGCCTCGACGAAGTCGCGCACCTGGTACGAGAGGATCTCGTCCGTCGAGACGGTGCGCTCATAGACCCCCGCCTCGGAGCTGCCCTCCTCGCCATCGCGCCCGGGTCCTGCGTGAACGTCCTCGAGCGTGATCTGGCCGAGGTAGTACGCGAGCAGGTCGGCCTCCGTCGGGCGCCGATTCGGATCCCCGAGCGGGAGATGCTCGCGCAGCTCGACAGGCACGTTCAGCGGGTACGCGCCGGCGCGCGGGGGGTTGCCCCATCGGATCTCCACGGACTGCGTGGTCAGGAGGCTGCGCGTGAGGGCATCGTCCAGCGGAATGACCCACGGGGACGCGGTCTCGGGCGACACCTTCGCGAAGGGCTCCGTCGCGGTCTCGGCCGCCACGGACCATTGCGCGGGTGCTAGTCGCGGGTCGAACGAGATCACGAGGTCGTAGCGAGCGCCTCGGTCCTCGGGGCGTAGCTCTGCGCGCGTGATGAACGCGGGCCAGTCGAGGGCGTCGTCGTCCTCGTCGATCAGACCGGGAGCCTCTTTGAGCCGACCGTCCCCGGTGAGCTCGATGGGCGTGCCTTCGACCGGCGGAATGAGTGCACGCAACGCCTCGGCGCGCGCACCCGTGCGCATCACGACCCCGGCCTCGACGTTCGCCGCAGCACCGGGCGCGAAGCCCCACCCCGGCAGTGAGAAGTTCGCCGAGCCCGCGTACCCGAGTCGCGTGGACTCGCCGGTGACGACCAGCGCCTTCGCGTGCAGCCCGCGGGGCACACGCACGTCATCCCCGCCGCCGTCCTCACGATCGACCCACGGGCGTGCGAAGACCGCCTGCACCTTCACCCCGAGCTTCCGAAAGTCGTAGTGCGAGTACGACGCAGGAAGCGCGGGGATCCAGCGCCCCTGCGGATCCTGCGCCGCCGCGCACACGAGCGTCACGGTGGCCCCCGAGACGTCAGCCCCCCTCTCACGCAGCGCGTTGAGGAGCCTCGGCAGTGCCCCGCCGTCCTCCGCCTCGGACCAGAACGGCGACACGATCTGGATCTCGCGCACGCGCTCCTTCTTCGGCCACCGCTCGGTGAACTGCCGCCAGAGCGGCGTCTCCCCGTCGCTCCAGAGGAACGCGGCGTCGTCTGTGTCGCCCCCCTTGGCCCAGGATTTCAGCCGCGACTCGGCGAGCGCGACGGTCCTCTCCGCGTCGGGGTTCCACCAGGCCGCAAGCATCGTCCGCATCGGTCGCAGCGCGCCGAGCAGGAGCTTCGACTCGTCGGCGCGCTTCTCCGTCGCGAGGATGGGCACCACCACCTCGCGGTTCACGCGGTACCCGCTCGTCGTGAGGTTCGCGCTCCCCACGAAGAGGCGCACGGCCTGGGCGTGCACCGCGAGCGTCACCTTCGCGTGCAACACACCGGCTCCGGGACCACGGGCGGGCTGCATGTGCAGCCGCAGGCTCCGCGGCCGTCCCTGATAGCGACGCCCCTCCATGACCACGCACGCGGCCGACAGCCGCGCGAGGGCCAGCTCGAGTTGCGCGCGACCACGACTGCTCAGGTCATCGATGGCCGGCAGCCCGAGGAGCGATGGGAGGAAGTCGCGCTCGACAAAGCCAGGGTCGAGGTCGAAGGTCGTCGAGAAGAACGCCTCGAGCTCGCCATGCTTGGGATCACCCACGAGGCGGTCGACCAGACGTCGGGCGGAGTTCTTCGTGCTCACGCGAGACCCCCATGTCGCGCGAGCTGGTCGGCCGCGAAGATGCGATACGGATGGGGAGCGACGTCCCCAGGCCCCGTCGGCGGTCGGTCGACCCGCTGCGCCGCCGCGAGGGTCGGCACGATCTGATCGTCGCGCAGCTCGATCCAAGGCATCTTCGGTTGCCCACGGGTGAGCTTCGCCCGCTGCACGTCGCGGTGTCGCTTCGTCACCGCGATCGCGAGCTCGGCGGGCCTGGTCGCGGCAGCGGCCTCGCGTAGAAAGGCCCGGGCATCCGCGATGCGACCGATCCCGTCGCGAAATGCCGGGGTGCGGCCTTCTTCGAGCGCGGTGTCGAGCTCGCGCACAGCGCGTGCGAGTGGGGGGAGCACCGCACTGATCACCGGGTCCTGCTCGATCTCTCCGAGAGCCACGGCGAAGGGCGGGGCCGACTGGCACTTCCAGACGAGCCGCATCAGCACCGTGACCACCTCGCGAAACGACTGCTCGAACGCGACGATGGTGCGCAGCGCCTCGCGAAGGTCCGCGTCCTGATCCGTCGTCGCGAGCACGCCCAGAACGCGCCCCAGACGATCCATCTCGGCCTCGCCGTCTCGCGCGGAGTGCTTCGCGAGGAGCGCGACCATCCGCCGCCGAACATCGCGCGCGACGACCGCCTCCTGAAGCACCGTGCTCTCCTTCGACTCGGGCAGCGCGGAGACCTGGGCACGCTCGGCCCAGGCCAGCAGACGCTTCAGCGAGACCTCTTCGCCGAGCGCCATCGCCCGGCCGAGTCCGTTCTCAGACAGCCCCGTCTCCGCGATGAACGCTTGCGCGAGCCTCGGGCCGAGGTCGGCACTGAGCGCGAACGCGTCGTCACGAAGGAGCCGTAGGTTCTCGGCGACGCTCGTGTAGATGCCGAGCATCCCGTAGGTCGCCTGCCGCGAGAGCAGGCGGTAGTCCGCGCGCGTGCCCTTCGCACCGGTGTCGTCGAGCTTCGCGGCCGCGGCCTTCACGTAGTTGATCCCGCGTACGCTCGTCGTGTCTCTGCCCGCTTCACGCGCGACGAGGAGACAGCCGAGCGCCCAGTACCGCTCCACGCTGAGCACCGTCTCGCGGCGCACTCGCTCTCTCTCGCGGACGCTGCCTCCGCCGCGGAATTCATCCGCGAGATGGATGCTCGCGCAGAGCACGGAGAGGTAGCGGGGCTGGCTCGCGACGTTGGTGAGCCCCGGGAGGATCTTGTCGGCCAGCCACGTGTACCCCCGGTCGAAACCTAGCGGATCGACCGACCCGGCGGGGAGGTCCGTCGGATCGTAGGCAGTCAGGAACGGCTCGAGCTGCATGCGTGTGCCCTCCGCGGGAGGACCGAGGCGCCAGCGTCGCGTCCCCACGCGTTCGCTCTCGCTGCTCGGCCCTGCTCCCGCTGCGATGCCCCCATCGCGCGCGACCCTACGAAGTCGCGGCGACCATCGTCAATCGCGTCTTGCGTTCACGCGGCCATTCTTGGCGTCAGGGATCGCGCAGCAACCGCAGGGGGCTGCGAAGACGTGGTCTGCGGTGGAGTCGCCGCATCTCGTCGCTCCTCTGCTCGGCGACCTCATCGTGCGATGTGGCCCCATCGCCATCACGAGAGGTGAGCGCGGCAGTCTCCGACGCTCGCGACCTCGCGAAGTGCCTTTCTTGCAGGCACTTCACGTCCATCCAACCCGCTCCCATCGTTCTCCAACGCCCTCCCTCACCCGCGCCCCTCCTCCACTCGAAACACCTACAAGACAGCCTCTTCCGTCACTTCCGACGGTGGTACCGTCGCCGGGGTGGGCGCCTTCGACGCGGCGTACGTCGCGAACTCCGACCCCGCGGGCTACGCGTTCTTCCACGACGACCTCGGCCGCGAGGCCGTCGACGAAGTGAACTGGTGGTCGCCGCGCGCGACGCGCCCCCTCACCTACGCGCTCCGCCCCGGGATGCCCGTGTTCTTCCGGCTCACCAAGCCGCACCACGCGATCGTGGGCTACGGTTTCTTCGCCGACTTCGTCGTCCTCCGCGCCGATCTCGCCTGGGAAGCCTTCACCACCGCGAACGGCGCCCGCTCCGCCGAGCACTTCTACGAGCGCGTCGCGAACCTCCGCCGCGAGGACTTCGACCGCGTGTCGCCGCCGCTCCTCGGCTGCCACCTGCTCCGCGAGGTGCGCTACTGGCCGCGCGAGCGCTGGCTCCCGTGGAACGAGCCCCAGGGATTCCGTCGCAACACGGTGCAGGGCAAGCTCGAGCGCGACCCGGCGCTCCTCGCGCTGCTCGAGGCCGCGATGGACGCCGACGCCCGCGTCGCCCCCTCGGACCTCGCCCCCCGCTTCGAGCCCCTCGCCGCGTCGGCGCGTGAGGTCGCGCTGCGTTCCGTGCCGGCGCGCTCGGGCCAGGGGACCTTCCGTCTGCGGCTCCTGCACGCGTACGGGGAGCGCTGCGCGATCACGGGCGAGCACACGGTGCCTGTGCTCGACGCGGCGCACATCCAGCCGTACGTGGCCGCCGCGAGCAACCACCCGCAGAACGGGATGGTGCTCACCAAGGAGTTCCACACGCTCTTCGACCGCGGGTACGTCACCGTCGAGGCCGAGCGCGACCGCTACATCGTGCGCGTCTCGCCGCGCCTGCGCGCCGACTGGAACAACGGCCGCCGCTACTACGCCTACGACGGCCTCCCCCTCCAGGTGACGCCCGCGCACGAGGCGTTGCGACCGAGCGCCGCCGCGCTGCGATGGCATCAGCGAGAGGTCTTCCTCACGCGCTGACGGTGCCGTGCTCACCGCGGGGGGTCTCTGCGCCGCGAGCATCCGAGCCACTTTGAGGGCGCGATTCGACCTCGTGATTTCGCCCGTCGCTTGCGCGTGAATTGGCCAGTGCCAGTCTGCTGCTCACCCGCTGCGAGCCCGTGTCCTCTCGTAGCGCTCGGGTGGTTGAGCATCCGAGCCCTTGTCCAAGGAGAAGTTGGATGGTCGCAACATCGTCTCCCGAGACTCCCCGGCCGCGTCCGAAGCCCGGCGCGCCTTGCGAGCTCATCATCTGGCGCTGTCTCCCGAACGAGACTCGCGGAGAGCGCCGCGTCCCCGTCGACAACATCGTCCCCGAGGACCTCGAGGCCGTCGCATCACGCTGGCCCCACGGCCCCGGTCGCTTTCGCCTCGAGTACCGCGATGCGAAGCGCGCCGTCGTTCGCGCGCGGTACTTCCTGGTGCCCGCCGCGCACGAGGGGCGGCGCATCGTCGAGACCCACGGACGCATGAAGAAGTCCGCGCGACGGCTCCCTCCTCCGCGACGGGCGGACGATCCTCCGCCGGTCGAGGCGCTCGCCTCTCGCGCGCCGATGGCTCCAGGAGCCTCCGTGCAGGCGTCGAACCCGAGCCAGGGGGCAACGCAGCTCGTCGACCCGTTCCTGCCAGCGGTAGCCCCGCCAGAGGGCTTCATGGCCTGCCTGCACGCCACCGCGGGGTGGATCACGCACAGGGCGAACCGGTTCCCGCCGGAGGGCTACGTCCACGTGCGGTGCAGCGCGGGCGTCTGGGTCGTGGTGCCCGAGGGCCGCGTCGTCGCGCCGTACACGCCGCATCGCACGGCCGAGGGCGAGAAGGTCTACATCTGGGCGCCGCCACCCAAGCCGCAGCCTCTGCCCGCCAAACACCCCGCCTCGCCGCCGAAGCGGAAGCTGCGCCCCCAGCGCTGAGCGAGCGCCGCATCGGTCACGGCGCGTTCCACCGTCTCGCGTCGGGGTCCCACGTCCCGTTCTCTCCCGCGAGTGCAGGGCCGAGGAAGGCCACCACGGCGGCGTGGGCCTCCTCGACCGTCTTCCACGGCAGCCCCTGCTCCTCCACGAGCGCCGCGTACGACGCGCGCCATGAGGTCGGTGCCGCCGGAACGCTCTCAGGCACGGGATGCGTCGCCCGGAACGTGAAGGTCGTCTCCAGGGCCGCGCGGAGCGAGCGCGCGTCGAGCGTCTGCGTCCCCGCGAGCAGCGCGAGGTCGGGCAGATCCCTCACCCGCGAGTTCTCGCGCCCTGAGCGCAGCGGAGGGCGCGTGTAGGCGTGGAGCTTTTCCGCGATGTGCGTCTCGACGGGGTACGCGCCGACGCGGAGCGGCGCGACGCCCACGAAGTCGAGGAAGTCCTCCCCGACGAGCTCCTCGGGCGCTCCGTGCATGGGGTCGCCCATCCCGACGTCGACGCCGAAGGGTGAGCCGTAGACCTGCCCCGCGAGCGTGACGCCCACACGAAAGCGCCTCCCGTCGTAGACGGCCTCCTCGATGTCGGGATGGTCGGGGTCGGGGTCGACGACGAACACGAGCTGGTCGCCCAGCGCGAGGGCCGCCGCCGCGCGAAGTCGCGCGAGCACGCCGTCGGGGTCGCCGGTGGCGCGCAGGTCGACGTCCTTGGTGCTGCGTGCGTTCGAGAGGCGCAGCTCCATCGCGAGGCCGCCCTTCAACGTCGCGTCGCGGCCGAAGGTGTTCACCACCCGCGCGAGGAAGCGCTCCATCACGAAGCGCTGCCGCACGCGGTTGACGAGCACCCGACGCTGCGCCGCGCGCTTCTTCAAGCGGTCTTCGAGGGCGACCTTGAACGCGGCCGGCGTCTTGTAGACCTTGGGTGCGGTCACGCGGCCCCCCTTCGACGCGCACGTTCCAGGCGCGACGCCTCGGCGGAGGTGATGAGCTTGCGGCGCCGGGCCTGGGCGATGGCCTGCTCGACCCACGCGGTCGACACGTCGGCCTCGATGCAGTCCGCGATGGTGCGGGCGGGCGTGGTGAGCGGGATGTACCCGAGCCACTGCCGCTCGCTCTCGGCTAGCTCGGCGACGTGGAGGGTGACGTGGCCTGGCGTGGCGAAGCGTGCGTAGCGCCAGGTGGGCGGCACGGTCATGTGCACGCGGCCGGGGAGCGCGTCGGAGAGCCCGTGGAGAAAGAGCGCGGTGACGTGGCTGAAGACGGCGTCCTCGCCCGACCAGAGCCACAGGGCGATGAGCTCGTCGTGCTCGGTCGGGGACGCGCTCACGAAGCGATAGACCCCGCGCATCTCCCGCGACACCCACCCGGTGCCGACGCGGTAGCGCAGGAGCTGCGGCGAGATGTGGTGCGTCTGGGCCTCGGCGGCGGTGAAGAAACCGGCGCGGGCGCGCGCGGCCTCCATCAAGCCGGTCCAGTCGGGGGTCTGCACCTCGTCCACGATTCGCAGTTTGTGAAGGATGGCTTTAGAAACTGCAAGAGAACGGCGGTGCCATTTCGGCTCCGCACGTCGCGGGCACCGGGCGAACCGCCTCGACGCGCAGGTCTACGGCGCGCTGCCCCCGTCCCCTGTCCCCCGACTCCTCGGCGCGAGCGAATCGGTGTCGACGCTTCACGCCCGTCGTCGTGGCTCTGGTAGCGTGCGCCGTATGGGTCGAGGCATCGGCGTGATCCTGCTCCTCGGGGTTGGGACGGGTTGCTACACGCACAACCTCTCCGAAGCTCAGCTCACCGCCCGAGAGCGATTTTCCCGGCAGTATCGGTGCCCGGAACAGACCGTGATGGTCGAGGAGCTGGGCGGCGGGGCATACCGCGCACGGGGCTGTCGACGCGAGGTGATCTACCGCTGCGACCCGGACTCGTTCGAGCCGCAGTGTGCACCAGAAGGCGCGCCACGCTGACGGCCAAGCCTGCATCTGCCCGGTGGTCAATCAGCGATCTGCATAGAAATCATCGTCAGGTTCGCGAGTTTTCCATTTCGACCGCCGCTCGCACTCTTCCGCCAACTCCGGATACTTCGCGGCGATCGCCGCGAAGACCCGTTGAACGATCACGGCGTGAGTCTTCGACCCCTCTTGGTTCGCTGTCGCTTCACACCGGAGATCATCATACCGCGTACACTCGTGCCGCAGGTAGTTCACCATGATGCGCGCGGAGAACTCCTCATCAGACTCCCTGAGTTCTCCAGCACCACACTCCCAATTCCCTCGTTCAGCCTGGCGAGCATCGAAGTGTCGAAGTGCCTTCATCCATAGCTCATCCATCGGCATGAGGATCACGTCGATCTCAACCTCCCGCATCGCAGCCGCGCCACGCTCGTCCCGCTGGAGCGCTTCTCGCGCGCGTTGTTCCTTCTGCACTCCCAAATCATAGGCCAGCGCGCACTCGAGCTGCCCGATCCGGGTACGCTCTGCTCGAAAGACCGGGTCGCGCTCGACTTCCCGCACACGCTCCAGAGCGAAAAGCCTGACCTTTCGCCTCGGCGATCTCCCCGTAGTTCCTACGGCGTCCGCATCCTTCAGGAATCGGTGCATGAGACCATCCCTGTCAACGTGTGCTCGGAGCGGAGCTCCTGAGGGGGTAGCGTTCGCGCTGCGATGCAGCCGATCCCGACGCTCTCTCCGTTCGTGCAGCAGGTTCTCGACCGCTACGAGGCCCGTTCTCCCGGCGCGCTCGCGCTTCGGATGACACTGGAGCACACCTTCGGCTCGGCCGAGATCGACGCGATCTTCGAGAAGACGCGGCAGTTGCAGTACGACCGGACGCTGCACTTCTCCACGGTCGTCGACGTGATGGCCGCAGTGGTCACGCAGGGGGTGCCCTCGGTCAACGCGGGCTTGAAGGCCCTGGGCGAGGCGCTGCCGGTGTCGCGCACCGCCTTCTACAACAAGCTCAATGCCACCGAGCCGGCCATTGCCGCGGCGCTGGTGGAGCACTCCGCTCGCAGGGCGCGCGAGATCATCGAGCACACCGGGGGAACGCGCGCGCCGGTGCTCGACGGCTACCGGCTCAAGATCGTCGACGGCGCGCACCTGGGGGGCACCGAGCGGCGGTTGCAGGTGCTGTGGGGCTGCGCGGCCGGGCCGCTTCCGGGCATGTGCCTGGTGATCCTGGAGCCGGACGTGATGCTCGCCACCGCGGCCATCCCCTGCGAGGACGGCCACGCCCAGGAGCGCAGCCTCACCGAGGCGCTGCTGAAGCACATGCACCCGGGCGACTGCCTGATGGGCGACCGCAACTTCTGCACGACCCCCATCCTCTTCGGCGTCGCCGAGCGCGGCGCGGCGAGCCTGCTGCGCGAGCACGCGAATCTGCCCTGGCGTCCGATCGGCAAGCGCAAGGCGCAGGGCCGGATCGACACCGGCTCGGTGTACGAGCAGCGGATCGTGGTGATCGGCGACAAGGGGGCCGAGCTCGAAGCGCGCCGCATCACGCTGGTGCTCAACACGCCCACGCGCGACGGCGACACGGAGCTGCACCTGATCACGACGATCCCGCGGGAGAAGGTGAGCGCCAAGGCCCTGGCGAAGGCGTACTCGGCGCGGTGGAGAATCGAGACCGCGTTCGGTCACATGGCCTCGTGGCTCGAAGCGGAGATCAACACGCTGGGCTATCCGCGCGCGGCGCTGCTGGCGTTCTGCGTGGGGCTGATGGCGTACAACACGCTCTCCGTGTTGCAGGGGGCGCTGCGCGCGGTGCACGGCGAGCAGGTCGTGCAGGAGGAGGTCTCCAGCTACCATCTGGTGCATCAGGCCCGCGCCGACGTGGGGGGCCTGGACACGCTGCTGGAGCCGAGCGACTGGGAGCCGATCCGCACGATGACCGCGGCCGACCTCGCCGTCCGTCTCGTCGAGGTCGTGCGCCACATCCCTCTGGCCACGATCCGCAAGGCGAAGCGGGGGCCGAAGAAGCCCGTGCCGAAGCGAACCCGCTTCAAGGGCAAGCCCCATGTCTCTACGAAGAGGCTCCTCGAACGATACTTTCAGGGAGACTCGTGAACTCCCCTGCGAGCACACGTTGACAGGGATG
>JAEYZO010000455.1 GCA_023428035.1 Pseudomonadota bacterium
GGGCGGGGTCGAGGGCGGGGGCGTCGGCGCAGGGCGCGCCATGCGCAGGGCCTCGCGGGCGCCGAGGGCGAGGGCCCGCTCGACGAAGTTCCTGAGCTCGCGCACGTTGCCGGGCCACTGCCGCGACGACAGCTCGCGCAGGAGCTCGGGGCCGACGACGTCGGTGGTGCCCTGGGGCAGGAGCTTCTCCACGAGGAGGGGGATGTCGTCGAGGCGCTGCCGCAGCGGCGGCACCGTCACGGGCAGCACCGAGAGGCGAAAGAAGAGGTCCTCGCGGAAGCTGCCGTCGTTGACCATCGCGCCGAGGTCGCGGTGCGTCGCGGCGATGAAGCGCACGTCCACGTCGCGGTAGTGCGCCTCGCCCACGCGCCGCACCGTGTGGCCCTCGAGCGCGCGCAGGAGCTTGGGCTGCATCGAGAGCGGCATCTCGCCGATCTCGTCGAGGAAGACCGTGCCCCCCTCGGCGGCCTCGATGGCGCCCGCGCGCGCCGACTGCGCGCCGGTGAAGGCCCCCTTGGCGTGGCCGAAGAGCTCGGCCTCGAGGAGGCTCTCGGAGAGAGCGCCGCAGTCGACCACCACAAAGGGCCGATCGGCGCGCCGCGAGGCCTTGTGGATCGCCCGCGCGACGAGCTCCTTGCCCGTGCCCGTCTCGCCGAGGACGAGCGCGGTGGAGTCCATCGCCGCGATGCGCGACAGGCGGACGAAGAGCAGGCGCATCACGTCGGTGCGCCCCCAGAGGGGGCCGAAGCGGTCGAAGGGCCACAGCTCGACCTGGGCCTCGTTCTGGTCGTGGTAGAGCCTGAGGTCCGTCGCGCCCACGTGCAGCACGCCGCCGTCGGGCACCACGGCCTCGCGCACGCGCACGCCGTTGACCCAGACCCCGTTGCGGGCGTTGAGGTCGCGCACCCAGACCTCGCCGTCGACCAGGTCGAGGGAGGCGTGGATGCGCGACACCTCGGAGTCGTAGACCCGCACGTCACACTGCTCCGCGGAGCCCAGGAGGACGCTCCGGGTCAGGAGGAAGGAGTGCGAGCCCTGCCCGTCGACCCAGCGGAGCTGAGGATCGCGCACGGCGCGCCGGGTGGAGTACCCGAAGTCGCCCCTGACCTGCGTCTGCTCGTCCATCGACCGCCGGGTCGCGGAGTCTACACCAGTCCGTGGGGGTGTTGGACTCGCGTCCAACGCCCGTTGGCGGATCGTCCAACGGCGGATTTCCGGGGGTTCTCCCCCACGGCGAGGACGTCGGGCGCCCCGCCGTTGGATTGCTGTCCAACGACCGTCGTCTCGGGGTCACGAGCTCCGACGGGAATTCCCGCTCGGCGCTCCCTGGCACGGGCGCTGCTCAGGCGAACGGCGCCGCGCGACACGAAAGGGCGAGTCGCCGCGCACTTTCCCAGAGGCCCCTCCACCCGGGGCCGAGCAACGGAGGACCGTGATGGCCGAGACCGTACACCTCTACCTCAAGTCGAATGGCGCCGAAATCAAGGGCGAGAGCTCGCAGACCTCGCTCGGTCGCGAGGGCTCCATCGAGTGCCTCTACTTCGAGCAGGGCGTCGTGACCGCCCGCGAGGCGGGCAGCTCGCTCGCGACCGGCCGCCGGCAGTACACCCCGCTGCTGATCCGCAAGCGCATCGACAAGTCGTCGCCGCTGATCGCCAAGTCGCTCTGCAACAACGAGGTGATCGAGGGCGTGTTCAAGTTCTTCCGCCCCGACCCCTCGGGCAACGGCACCACGCAGCAGTTCTTCACGGTGAAGATCGCCCAGGGTCGCATCAACCACCAGCGCGCGATGCTCCCCGACACCATCGTGCCCGCGACCTCGACCGAGCCGCCCCTCGAGGAGGTCTCGTTCGTGTTCCACACCATCGACTGGACCTACGAGCCCTCGGGCGTCGAGCACACGGACAGCTGGAGCGAGCAGACCTGATCTCCAGGCCAGGCGACCGAGTTCCGAGACTTCATCGTTCAAGAAGCAGAAAGCACGGAGGGCATCATGGCTGAGACCGTACACCTCTACCTCAAGTCGAACGGCAGCGACATCCAGGGCGAGAGCTCGCAGACCTCGCTCGGGCGCGAGAACTCCATCGAGTGCGTCTACTACGAGCAGGGCGTCGTGACCGCCCGCGAGGCGGGCAGCGGCGTGGCGACGGGGCGCCGGCAGTACACCCCGCTCATGATCCGCAAGCGCATCGACAAGTCGACCCCGATGATCGCCAAGGCGCTCACCCGCAACGAGGTGATCGAGGGCACCTTCAAGTTCTTCCGCCCGAACCCCACGGGCGACGGCACCACCGAGCAGTTCTACACCGTCGAGATGCGCGAGGGCCGCGTCGCGAGCCAGAAGCTCATCAGCCCGAACACCATCGTCCCGGCGACGGCCTTCGAGCCCCCCCTGGAGGAGGTCGCCTTCAACTTCCACACGATCACGTGGACCTACGAAGACGGCGGCGTCACCCACACCGACAGCTGGCGCGAGAACACCTGATCGCCTGCGGCGACCGCTGAGTGATCGTTCACTGAAGTTTTCAAAGATCCACGGAGGGCATCATGGCTGAGACCGTACACCTCTACCTCAAGTCGAATGGCAGCGACATCCAGGGCCAGAGCTCGCAGACCTCGCTCGGTCGCGAGAACTCCATCGAGGTGCTCTACCTCGAGCAGGGCGTGACCACGGCCCGCGAGGCGGGCAACTCGCTCGCGACGGGGCGCCGGCAGTACACCCCGCTGCTGATCCGCAAGCGCATCGACAAGTCGTCGCCGCTGATCGCCAAGTCGCTCTGCAACAACGAG
>JAEYZO010000510.1 GCA_023428035.1 Pseudomonadota bacterium
CCCGAGGGCACCGCGGGGGTGGGGCGCTGCCGCGCGGGGATGCAGTCGTGCGTGCGCGGCGCGAGCGGCGTGGGGTGGGCGAGCTGCAGCGGGACGGTGCTGCCCGTCGAGGAGGTCTGCAACAACGGGGTCGACGAGGACTGCGACGGGATGGTGGACGAGGGGTGCAGGCCCTGCATCGCGGCGTCGGGGTCTCCGTGGCAGATGCACCGGGCGACGGGGCCGGTGTGCTTCGGGCGCACCTTCTCGGTGCACGGCGACCCGGGGGAGTACGCGCTCGCGACGATCCCCGGGGAGGGCGACGGCGGGTGGGCGGCGGTGAGCGCGGGCACGATCGACTTCTCGGAGTCGTCGGCGCTCTGCGGCCGGACGTGCACGTGCCTCGACGGGGGCGAGTTCACGTTCTTCCAGACCTTCTTCACGGTGCCTGACACGTACCGGGTGACGAGCCTGCGAGTGACCGTGGGCTCGGTCGACGACGGCGTGCGCGTGACGGTGTTCAACGACCGCTACCCCGGCGGCGTGGTCGACCCGGGGAGCTACGCGTACCTGGGCGGCGGCAGCACCACGGACCTCGCGGGCTACATCACCACGGGGCGCAACCGGGTGGTGCTGACGCACATCGACGACTGCTGCTCGGCGCGGAGCATCACCGGCGTGCGCGTCGAGGTGAACGGGGGCTTCCTCGACACGTGCACGCGGTGAGGGCGCGGCGCATCGGATGGGCGCTCTCTGTAGCGCTCGTCGGTTGCGTCGAGGCCCGCACCGAGATCGTCGTCCGCGTCGACAGTGAGCTCGCGTGGGGCGAGTCCCGTGACCTTCAGAGTGTGGTCCTTGAGGTGCGCCGTGGTGGAGCGACAGGGCCGCTCCGCAGCCAGCGCGCGACGGCGTTGGGTAGTGGGCGCGGTCGCAGCGCGCTGCCGATGTTCGTCGGCGTGCTCGAGACCGCGGGCGACATCGACACGCCGATCTGGGTCGAGGCGCTCGGTTGTCGCGCTCCCAACGGGTGTACGCGCGACGAGGCGGCGGTCGTGCAACGCGCGTCGGCGAGGTTCCGCGAGGGCGTGACGTTGGAGCTTCCGATGCTACTGGCGTCGGCGTGCGTCGGGGTGCGGTGCGGCGCCGACGAGCGCTGCGAGTCCGCGGCGGGGATGTGCCGCCCGGCCTCGGAGGCGGAGGTGCGAGGGTTCACTGGCTCCGATGCCGGAGCGATCGACCTGCGCGACGCGACAACGCACGACGCGGCAGACACCGGGGCGAGAGACGTCGGGGTCATGGACCGAGCCACCGACCTCGGCGTGGACACTGGATCGTGGGTCGACGCGCGCAACGGGGAACTCAGCGCCACGGACGCGGCCGCCGGCGACGCGGACGCGGTCGTCGACGTGGAAGCGACTGTCGATGTGGACGTGATCGTCGACGCCGCGACGGAGCGTTGCCAGGCCGGGATGGTGCTCGTCCCGTCGGCGGAGTTCGACATGGGATCGACGACCCGAGCGGACGAACAGCCAGTGCGTCGCGTGCGCCTCTCGTCGTACTGCCTGGATCGCACGGAGGTCACGGTGGCCGCCTATCGGCGCTGCCCCGGGGACGTGTGTGCAGCTCCAGACGACCGGGGGGACTGCAATTGGAGTCGCACCGATCGCGACGATCACCCGATCAACTGCGTGGATTGGAACCGAGCCCGCGCGTATTGCCGGTGGCGAGGGGGCGACCTGCCGACGGAGGCGCAGTGGGAGTACGCGGCGCGAGGGACGGACGGTCGTGCGTATCCGTGGGGAAATGAGCCGCCGTGGGCTCACCTCTGTTGGTCCGGCGCGACGACGACCCGCACGTCGACCTGCCCGGTCGGGACCTTCCCGTCAGACGTGTCTCCGCTCGGGTGCGCGGACATGGGAGGCGACGTGGGGGAGTGGGTGCTCGATTGGTACGGTCCCTACAACGCGGAGGACGTGACGGACCCAGCGGGCGCTCCGACGGGGAGCACTCGTGTCTACCGCGGGAGCGCATGGAACGGGGGCGGCACGCGGCCACGTTCGGCGTTCCGGTTCTCATACGCGCCCGACGTTCGGTACGACACTGCGCTGGGCTTTCGCTGCGCGAGCGGCCTGGTGCGGTGACGCTATCAGAGGGTTGTGATCCGCGGTGGCACGGTCGCGTCGCCGCGACGGCCGATGCTACCAATCCAACGCTTCGGGCGCGGCGGCGAAGAGGGCGGCGAGGCGAGGGTGAGCGTCTCGTTGCCGCTTCATCTCCACCCAGACGGTCGCGTGGTTGATCTCGCGAACACCGCGCGCGCCGTCGTGGACGTCATCGTCTGAGGGCTCGCGGTCTCGGTCTTCGATGTAGCAGCGCAGGAGCCGCTCGAAATGGGCGCGAGCTCCCCTACGGCCGCGGGTGAGCATCGGCTTGTTCAGGCCCAGGAGAGAGATCGTGTACTCCGCGCGTTGCTTGTCGCGCGGAGCGAGCGCGGGCCTCGGGCTGAGGTGGAAGGTGTCGCGCAGGTCGAGCGTCAGGAACGCGAGCGGATCGTCTGCGCGGGGGTCGATCAGCAAGGGGTCGCCGTCGGGGGGTGGCGCTATGGGCGAGCCCCGTCTCCGCGCGCCTTCGATCACGGTCGAGGCGCCCGAGGGAGAGAACAGCTTGAAGCGGTTGCTCTTCGGCGCGTTGCACATCCCGCACGCGAGGAGGAGGTTCTCCCAACGGAAGACCCGCTCCGGGTAGAGGTCCTTCGGGCGAAAGTGCTCGACCTCGTTCGCGGGCGAGTCTTCGCAGTACATACAGCGCTCGTTGCCGCTGCACATCCGCCGTAGGTTCTCGCGCACCTGGGTGAAGGGCTTGCGGCCGTCGCGGCTCCGCGTCGTGAAGAGCGTCTGCGCCGCGGACACCTGCGCGGGGTAGGCGCCCGCGCCGTCGACCTCGGCCTGTAGGGCGTCGAGGCGTCGCACGGTGTCGGCGTCGAGCGGAGCGTCGACGATGCGGATCACTCGCGCTCGCCTCCCGGCACGTCGAAGGCGGTCGACGGCATCGCCTCGCGTAGCTCGGCGCGACGAGCGAACTCACCCTCCGTGAGCGGTCGCTCCAGCTCTAGCGCGTTGAGCTTCGCGAGCTCGTCGAGGCAGCGGCGCGACTCGTCAGAGCGAGTGACGTCGTCGCCGAAGACACCCGTGGAGAAGGCGTCGATGAGGTCTCCGTAGCGCAGGCGGCGGAGCTCGGTCTCCGACAACGCCCGAGGCTCGTCGTGCTCCCCCGGCGTCGGAAGGAGGAACACCGAGTCGGCGCTCTGGCAGACGATCGCGCTGTGCGTCGCGACGAGGAACTGCATCCGCGGGAAGCGCTGCTTGAACCAGGGGCCGACGCGTTGCTGCCATGTGGGGTGCAGGTGCGCGTCGACCTCGTCGATGATGACGACGCCCTCGGCGTCGACGACGAGCTGGCCGTCGCGCTCCGTGAAGAGGCGATCGTGCCCGAGCTCCGCCGCGAGGTGACGCAGTAGATCGAGCGCGAGGCTGAGGATCGAGCGGTAGCCGTCGCTCAGGTCATCGGCGGGGACCTCGACGCCGTTGCCGTCGCGGAACATCACTCCGTCGGGGTCGATGCGCGCGAGGGTGGCCCCCTGCGGGAGGAGCTCGGTCTCGTTGATGAAGCGGGTGATGCCGTCGACGAGCGCGCCTTCGGGCATCGCCTTGGCTTTACGAAATTCGAGGTCCTTGAGCCAATCGAGGACGGCGGAGAGGGCTGCGCGCTCGCTGAAGAGGGATAGGTGTCGCAGTAGTCGACCGTGCGACGCGAGCTCGCGCTGGAACTCGACGTCGCCGCCCGTGAATCGGCGGAAAGGGCCGTAGGCGGCGGAGAAGCCTCCGAACTCGTGGCCCAACTTCGTGAGGCCGCCGTCGGTGATGCGCCACTCGACGCGCTGTGACTCGCTGTCGTTCGTGACTTCGATAGAGGCAGACGCATCGTCGGCGCCGCGCAGAACCCAGCGGGCCCAGTCCTGGCGCAGCGCGCCGAGCTCATCGGCGGGGAGCAGCGCCGCGGCGATGGCGCGGAGGACGGAGGTCTTTCCAGCGGCGTTCTGACCGAGGAGCACGTGCCAGCCCGCGCGCGTTGAGGGAAGCACCCAATCGAGGGAAGGCAGAGAGCGTAGGTTGGTGAGCAAGACGCGGCTGATCGAACCGCGGATCGACGGCGGCGCGTGGGCGATCGGGGTAGCGGGGGGAGATTGCGTCGAGGTGGGGGAGCGTTCGTCGAGGTAGGCGGCGAGGCCCTGCAAGAAGAGGTGGGCTTGGAGTCGGGCGAAGTCGGCTCGATCCTCGGCGGCGGGGACTCGCTGGTACACATGGCCTATCATGTGGAGGGTCGGGCAACTCTTGGAGCTGAGTTCTGAGGCAGTGTCAACCATCAGGTCGACATTGAATCCTGATTTCCAGGTAGCTCCCGAAGCCTCTATCCCTCTTCTCGCAATCAACTCAATATGACTCGCGATGGCCACGGCAGCTTCTGAGTGAGGGTCACCATCTTTGAGAACAGGTGTGTGTACGAAAAGCAGATATTGAGCTGCCTTCGGCGCGTAGTGAGATTCGTTCGAAAGTGAGCACATGACCGTCGATGCCGGGAGGTTGAGGCGATCGAGATCTTTGTCTCGCTCCAAGCGCTTGATCAGTATGATGTTGACGTTGGGAAATTCCGCTGACCTGGACCGGAGACCCATCGCCGTTGCGTTGACGCGAAACGGCTTCGCGTCAACAAGTATGTCTTCAATGCCAGCGTGAGAGACATCATCGAAAGCCATGAACACGACCTGTGTCGTGTTGGGTGAAGTGTGGCCGTTGGACCCGTTCATGGATGTGCCCAGACACCGTACCATCCCGCCCCGACGCTGCACAGATCCACCGCAACCATGCCCGCTCGCTGAGGTGTCCGCTTTCGTGTCCGTGAGTTCTCCGCGCCGCGGGCGCAGGGTGGGCTCACGGAGACCGCCATGAACGCCCCCTCGCCTTCGCACTACTTCGTCGTCGACCTCGAGGCGACCTGCGACGAAGACCGCCGCATCCCCCCGCACGAGATGGAGACCATCGAGTTCGGCGCCGTGCTCGTCGACGCGAGCACCCTCGAGGTCGTCGAGGAGTTCCAGACCTTCATCAAGCCCGTGCGGCACCCGACGCTCACGCCCTTCTGCACGAGGCTCACGACCATCACCCAGGGCGAGGTCGAGGGGGCGCCGACCTTTCCGAGCGCGATCGCGTCGGTGCGGCGCTTCCTCGGCGAGCGCGACGCGCTCTTCTGCTCCTGGGGCGACTACGACCGCAAGCAGCTCGAACGCGACGCCGCCCGCCACGGCGCGTTGCTCCCCTTCCGCGGGCGCCACTGGAACCTGAAGAAGTCCTTCAGCGAGCGACTCGGCACCGCGAAGCGCTACGGCATGGCCGAAGCCCTCAAGCTCGTCGGGCTGGAGCTCGTCGGCACGCACCACCGCGGCATCGACGACGCGCGCAACATCGCGAGGCTCCTCCCGTGGATCACCGGGCGACGGCCGTTCCCGCGGGGAGAGTGAAGGCTCACCGGCGCTCGAAGCGCAGCCGCAGCGCCTCGTCGTCGAGTGACCTCGCGATGCTCAAGGCCCTCGCCTTCGCCTCCGCCGCCTCGTCTCCAGACGACACCCGCGCCAGCATCTGCAACGACATCGCCCGCAGCCGCAGGTGGCCGCCGTCGCCCGCGTGCGCGCAGGCCTCC
>JAEYZO010000270.1 GCA_023428035.1 Pseudomonadota bacterium
CGATGTCGGCGGTCGCGACTCCGCCCGCGGTCACGTCGAGCTCGCCGCGGTAGAGCGTGAGGTAGCCCTCGCGGGCGACCTCGACGGTGCGCTCCCCAGCGGGCGCCGCGAGGTGAAAGCGGCCCTCGGCGTCGGTGGTCGTCTCGGTGGATGCGCCTCCCAGCGAGACCCGCGCGCCCTCGACGGGGGCGCCGGTGTACTGGTCGCGCACGACGCCGTCGATGGCGCCAGCGCCGTCGACGCCCGAGGTGCAGGCCGCGACGGCGACGAGCGCCGCGAGGAGGGACCGCGATCGCTTCATGGCTGCGGCGACCACGCTACCACCGCGATGGGCGAGGGCCCTACCCCCGCGCGGCGCGCTTCGTCCACACGCCCGTGAACTCGGGCACCACGACCTCGCCGCGGGCGCGCACCGCGTCGCCGAAGGCGTCGCCGAAGAAGAAGCCCGTGAGCTCGGCCGCCTCGTTGACGGACGCGAAGCGGTAGTCGGTCTTCACCACCTCGCGGGTGAATCCGTCGGCCTCGAGCATCCCGTAGAAGTCCGCGAGCGCGGCGGTGGGCGCCTTGGGCTCTGCGGTGTTCGTCCCGAGGGTCTCGATGATGAGCGCGGTGCCGCCGGGGCGGAGCACGCGGAGCATCTCCGACACCATCCGGCCGACGTCGTCGCGCCAGCCCTCGGGGTTCCACCCCGTCGCGTGGCCGAAGCTCCAGCCCTCGATGCAGAGGTCGGCGCGGCCCGAGGGCATCGGCAGCGAGCGGTTGTCGGCCACGGCGAGCCACCAGTTGTCGAGGCCCAGGGGCTCGAGCCGCGCGCGCGCCACGTCGAGCATCGCCGCCGACGAGTCGTGGGCGTGGATGGTCTCGACCCTCGGCGCGAGCATCGCGGTGAGGCGGCCCGTGCCCGCGCCCATCTCCACCACGCGGGCCCCCAGGAGGGGCCGAGCGGACTCGATCGCGCGCAGGAGGTTGCCCTCGTGGTCCTCCCTGGAGACCAGGGCGTCGTAGCGGCGCGCGTGGCGCTTGTAGATCTCGCGGTGGTCGGGCATCGGCGGAGGGTAAACCCATCAGAGGCCCCGCGGGGCAAGCAAGTTCGCGCGGCCAGAGGCCCCGACCTGACGCGCGCCCCCGGCCCGGCCCGGTGCTAGGGTGCCGCCCCATGGACACGACGCCCAGCACCGCCGCGGACTTCGATTTCGCCGCCTACGTCGCCCGCAAGAAGTCGGGCGTCGCGGGCGAGCGCGGCGAGGGCTACGCGTACGAGGGCGACCTCAAGCTCCTGCGCCGCATGCGCTCGATGCGCTCGGTCGAGCTCGCCGTCTCGCAGACCGTGCGCCTCTCGAAGCAGGTGGTCACCGGGCAGCTCCTCGGCACCGCGGTGCGCGTCTCGAAGCGGCAGTTCCCGCGGGTGCAGCGCATCACCGACGAGTGCGCCGCCGCCCTCGGGATCCCCGCGCCCACGGTCTACATCGTCAGCAACATCACGCAGATCAACGCCATGACCTACGGGGTCGAGGGCGAGGCCTTCGTCATCGTGCACGCGGCCACCGTCGACATGCTCGACGACGACGAGCTGCGCTTCGTGATCGGCCACGAGTGCGGGCACATCCAGAACGGCCACGTGGTCTACCTCACCACCCTGCGGATGCTGCAGTACCTCGTGGCGCAGAGCCTCGGGGTGCTGGCGCCCTTCCTCGCGCCGGCGATGGTGGCCCTCTCGGCGTGGTACCGCGCGGCGGAGGTCACCTGCGACCGCGCGGGGCTCCTGTGCGGGCGCGACCTCGACGCGGGCACCCGGGCCTTCGCGAAGCTCGCGATCGGGAGCATGACGCTCTTCAAGGAGCTCGACGTCGAGGTGTACCTCGAGCAGTTCGACGAGATGCGCGAGGGCGTCGGCCGCGTGGCGGAGCTCACCGCGTCGCACCCCTACCTCACGCGGCGAATCAAGGCGCTGCGGGTCTTCGCCGAGAGCCCGCTGTACCGCGGCGAGCCCGGCGGGGCCGCGGGGCCGGAGCGAGACGAGCTCGAGCGGCGCACCGAAGAGCTCATCAAGGTTCTCTGAACGGAGGCGATCACAGATGGCGTTGCGAGACCTGAACCAGACCAAGACCGAGCTCATGGGCGCGCTGCGCGAGCTCGCCGAGCTGTGCCGCGACGCGGGGGCGCGGTCGCTCCACGAGCGGCTGGTGACCGACCGGCTCCCGAGGCTCGAGGAGGAGCGCGCGGTGCTGGTGGTGCTGGGCGAGTTCAACCACGGCAAGACCACCTTCGTGAACGCGCTGCTGGGAGGGCCGGTGCTGCCCACGGGGATCACGCCCACCACGGCGCTGATCCACGAGGTGAAGCACGGGGATGAAGCGCGCGCGGCGCTGGTGCGTCGCCCCCCCGAGGCGAAGATGGACGAGCGGGCGAGGCCCATCGCGGGCCCGCGCGAGGAGATCCCCTTCTCGCAGCTCGTGGAGCTGGTGTCGGGCGGCCAGGTCGACCCCAACGACGCGCTCAGGGTCGAGATCGAGTACCCCGCGGAGCTGCTGCGGGATCGGGTCACCCTCGTCGACACGCCCGGAGTGAACGACCTGAACCTCCAGCGCGCGGAGATCACCTACGGGTACGTGCCGCGGGCCGACGGCGTGGTGTTCCTGCTCGACTCGGGGCAGATCCTGAAGGAGTCGGAGCGGAGGTTCCTGCGCGAGAGGCTGCTGGGCGCGGGGCGCGACCGGATCGTGTTCGCGATCAACAAGTCCGACCTCCTCACCGAGCGCGAGCGCGCCGAGGTGATGGAGTACGCGACGCGGCAGATCGAGGCGCTGGTGCCCGGGGCGCCGGTGATGTTCCTGTCGGCGACGAAGGCGCTCGCGGGGGACCGCGAGGGCTCGGGCCTCGACGCGCTGCTGGGTCGCCTGGGATCGCTGCTGGGTAACGACCGGCTCCGGATGATCGTCGACTACGCGGCGGACGAGGGCCTGCGGGTGGGAGAGATCCTCGGTCGCGGGCTCGCGGTCCGTCGTCGCGCTCTCTCGATGGGCTCCGACGAGCTCGCGCGGCGCACCAAGGCGCTCGAAGACGACATGGACAAGGCGCGCGCCCAGGTCGACAAGCGCAAGGCGCGCATCGACGAGGAGGTCGCCGCGCTCAAGGCCGTGGTGGCGAGGGACCTCGAGACCTTCACCAACGAGTACGCCGCGGCCGTGCGCTTGGAGGTCGAGAAGTCGAGCGCGGAGGACATCAGGAAGTACCTCCCGGGCTTCATCGAGGAGACCTGGCGCCGCTGGCTGGAGGGCGAGGCCAAGACCGTGGGCGAGAAGCTGGAGTCCCTCGCCGACGAGATGGTCGCGATCGTGAACGAAGACGCGCGGGAGGCGGGGGCGCAGTTGAAGTCCTTCCTCGGGGAGGGCTCGGCGCAGATGGACGTGAAGGTCGACACGCTCGCCTACGACGTGAGCGTGTTCGCGCTTGGCGCGCTCGGGATGGGCGTGGCGGTGGCGGTGAACCTCGCGGCCGGCGCGGTGCTCACGGTGGCCGCGCCGGTGCTCGCGATGTTCTTCAAGGAGCGCGTCGACGCCGAGGTGAAGCGCCGCGCGATGGACGCCGCCCCCGAGGCGGTGCGCGCGGTCTCGGCCAAGGTGGGCCCCGAGCTTCAAGCCACGATCGAGCGCTTCGGCGAGAAGCTCTCGGACTTCGTGGGCGCCGCGAGCGAGGAGCTCCGCCGCTCGATGCTCGAGGTGCTCACCGCGACGCGCGAGGCGCAGGCGCAGGCCGTCGAGGGCGAGGCGCCGCAGACGCAGCCCGTCGACGCGATGATCGCGCAGCAGCAGGCGCTCAAGACCACCATCGAGCGGCTGCGCTCGCAGGTGTGGGAGCAGGCCGTCGAGGGCATCGCGGGCATCCCGATGGCCATCGGCTCGGCGTAGCGCGGGGACGACGACCCCCCCGACGACCCCCCCGCCGCGGGCTAGACCCTCCCTGAAGCCTTGTCGGACGCTCGCGGAGCTTGTCGAGCGCTCCCGAAGCCCTGTCGGGCGCTCCCGGAGCCTTGTCGAGCGGAATTTGGAGCCTGTCGGGCGCTCCCGGCGCCCTGTCGGACGCTCCCGGAGCCCTGTCGGGCGGGAAACGAGGCTTGTCGGCCCGATCGACAAGCTCCCGGAGCGATTGGCAAGCTCCCGGGCTTGTTCGACAAGGCTCCAGGGCGAACCGACAAGGCTCCAGGGCCGATCGACAGGGCTTCGAGAGCGACCGACAGCCCTTCGGGAGCGACCGACAGGGCTTCCGGGGCGGGGGCGGGGAGGAGCGATACGGACTGCAGGTCCGTCTTGCCGCTCTGCGAGAGGGGGCGTTGCGGCTGGCCTCCACCCCTCTGCCCCTCCTCCGTGACCGGACTTTGTATTGGTCAGAACTGTAGGTGGCGGTGGGCGACGGGGCTGTGGGCCCTCACCCCCGGCCCCTCT
>JAEYZO010000573.1 GCA_023428035.1 Pseudomonadota bacterium
GGGCGGGGGGGGGGGCGCGGTGGAGGCGGCGGGGGGCGGGGTCGACGGGGGCGACGGCCTCGACGCGGGGACCCCGGACGACGTCGCGACGACCGACGTCGGCCTCGCGACAGACGCTTCGTCGGTAGACCTCTTCGCGCCGACCGACACCGGCCCCCCGCCCTGCACCGACGAGGACATGGACGGCATCTCCGACGAGGTCGAGGGCCGCCCCGACCTCAGGACCTCGATGCGCCCCGGGCTCCCGCCGGACTTCGCGAACCCCGACTCCGACGACGACGGGGTGCCCGACGAGGCCGAGGGGCGGCGCTCCTACGCGGGCTTCGAGACCCTCGCGCGCGCGGCGCTGACCTGCGGCGACTACCCCGACGACTGCGACGGCGACGGCCTGCCCAACCACCGCGACCGAGACAGCGACAACGACGGCCTGACCGACCGCGAGGAGTCGACGACCCTCCGCTCGAACCCCTGCGCGGTGGACTCCGACGGCGACGGCGTGAGCGACCTGATCGAGTCCGCGGCGATGAGCTCGCCCACCGACCCGACCAGCCGTCCTCGCGCGGGCTCGATCTACGTGACCCTCCCGTACATGGACCGCGCCGGCCCGCAGTCGCAGGAGTTCAGCTTCCGGACGCGGATCCGCAACGCCGACATCATGTTCCTCGTCGACACCACGGGCTCGATGGGGGGCACGATCACCGCGGTCCGCAACACGCTCTCGTCGACGATCGTGCCGGGCATCGTGAGCGCGTTCGGGCCTGGCGCCGACGTGCGCTACGGCATGTCCGAGCACCGCGACTTCGCCAACGGCGGCACCAGCTCCACTGACTACGCGCTCAACGTGCTGCAGCGCCTCGACGCGAACGCCATGCTCTCGCAGAACGCGACGTCTCGCATGGCCGCGAGCGGCGGCGGCGACGGCCCGGAGTCGCAGGTGGCCGCGATGCACGCGCTGATCTCGGGCTTCGGGATGCCCGCCTACCGCGGCACGGCCACGCGCATGGTCGCCGCGGCGGACTGCGGCGGCGACGCGAGCGCCTACGGCTGGGGGTGCTTCCGCGAGGGGCGCGTGCCGATCATCGTGCTCTTCTCCGACGCGCCCTGGCACAACGGGCCGACGATGCCGACCACGAATTTCTATACGTCGGCGCCGGGCGCGCCGACCTACAACGAGCTCGTGGCGCAGCTCACGCGCCGCGAGGCCTACTTCGTCGGCATCGACGTGAGCTCGGGGCAGACCCAAGCGGCCTCGGTTCAGCTCGCCCGCGCGACGCGCACCCTCGACGGCGCAGGCAACCCCATCGCGTTCCGCGGGCCGCCCGCGTCGGTGGCCGCCAACGTGATCTCGGCCATCACCACCCTCGCCACGGGCACGCGGCAGGACGTGACCCGACGCGCCGTGGCCGACGCGACGGAGACCCGCCTCCCCGCGGGGCGATCGACGGCGGAATTCTTCCGCTCGATCACCCCTGTGCGGGGCTCGCCCCCCGCGCCCGCGGGCTTCTCCCGCATGGACAGCTCGACCTTCTACGACGTCGCCCCCGCGACCATCGTCGTGTTCGAGGCCACCCTCTTCAACGACTTCTACCGCAACCTCTCGGGCGCGGCGCAGCTCTTCCAGGCCACCATCGAGGTGCTCGGGCGCGCCGGGTCGGTGCTCGACACCGTGCCGGTCTTCATCGTCGTGCCGACGGACCCTAACTCCATCCCCGGCTGAGGCGGCGGCGCCGCGCCGCACCCCTCGATCTCTCCCCGCGCGAGGGGCGCGTTCACCGTGGTAATCCGCCGCGGTTTGCGTATCCTCCCGCCCCGCTCGCACACCCCCGAACGCTGGAGGCGTCCATCCGATGGCAAATGTCACGCTGAACCACGAAGGCAAGAACTACGATCTCCCGGTCACGGTCGGGACCGAGAGCGAGGGCGGCGTCGACATCGGCAAGCTCCGCGCCTCGTCGGGCCTCGTGACCCTCGACCCGGGCTTCGTCAACACGGCGTCGACCACCAGCGCGATCACCTTCCTCGACGGCGAGAAGGGCATCCTGCGCTACCGGGGCTACCCCATCGAGCAGCTCGCCGAGAAGAGCACCTTCCTCGAGACCGCCTACCTCATCATCTACGGCGAGCTCCCCACCGAGGCGCAGCTCGACCGCTTCCAGAACACCATCTCGCGCCACTCGCTCCTGCAAGAAGACCTGAAGAACCTCTTCAACGCCTTCCCCCGCGACGCGCACCCGATGGCGATCCTCGCCTCGACCCTCTCGGCGCTGTCGACCTTCTATCAAGACTCCCTCGACCCCCTCGACCCCCACGCCGTCGAGGTCTCGACCTACCGCCTCCTCGCGAAGATCCCCACCATCGCGGCCTGGTCGTACAAGCGCTCGCGCAACCAGCCGTACATGTACCCCGACAACTCGCTCTCCTACGGGGCGAACTTCTTGAAGATGATGTTCGGCTTCCCGACGGAGCCCTACGAGGTCGACCCCGAGGTGGTGAAGGCCCTCGACCTGCTGCTCATCCTCCACGCCGACCACGAGCAGAACTGCTCCACGTCGACGGTGCGCATGGTGGGCTCGTCGCGCTGCAACCTCTACGCGTCGGTGTCCGCCGGCGTGTGCGCCCTCTGGGGCCCCCTGCACGGCGGCGCCAACCAGGAGGTGCTGGAGATGCTCCAGTCGATCCAGGACGACGGCGGCGACTACAAGAAGTTCCTCGACCGCGCGAAGGACAAGAGCAGCAACGTGCGGCTCATGGGCTTCGGCCACCGGGTCTACAAGAACTTCGACCCGCGCGCGAAGATCATCAAGGCCGCCTGCGACCGCGTGCTCGAGAAGCTCAAGGTCGACGACCCCCTGCTCGAGCTCGCCAAGCGCATCGAAGAGATCGCCCTCAAGGACGACTACTTCGTCTCGCGCAAGCTGTACCCGAACGTCGACTTCTACTCGGGCATCATCTACCGCGCGATGCACATCCCCACGAACATGTTCACGGTGATGTTCGCGCTCGGCCGCCTGCCCGGCTGGATCGCCCACTGGCGCGAGATGCACGCGCTCAAGAGCCCCATCGGCCGCCCGCGGCAGATCTACACCGGCGCCACCGCGCGCGACTACGTCGCCGTCGAGCGCCGCGGCTGACCCGCTCCGCGCCGCCGCTCCCCCCGGCGCGGCGCGCTGGACGTCTCCCCCTCCCCACGGTAGATCGCCGCCCGCGATGGGCAGCACCGACATCACGCAGCGCAAGCGCGACCACCTCGACCTCTGCGCCACCGGCGACGTGGGCTTCCGCGAGGCGACCACGCTCCTCGAGTGCGTGAAGCTCGTGCACGACGCCCTGCCCGAGCTCTCCCTCGACGAGCTCGACACCCGAGCCTCCCTCCTCGGGAAGACCCTCCGCTTCCCCCTCGTCATCGCGGCCATGACCGGCGGCACCGACGAGGCCGCGGAGATCAACCGCTCGCTCGCCGCGGTGGCGGAGTCCCGAGGCTACGGCTTCGGCCTGGGCTCGCAGCGCGCCATGCACCGCCGCGGCGAGGTGGCCTACACCTACGCCGTGCGCGAGGTCGCGCCCACCGCGCTCGTGCTCGGCAACGTGGGCATGGTGCAGGCGAGGGAGATGTCCGACGCGCAGCTCCGCGGGCTCGTCGAGGCCGTGGGCGCCGACGCGCTGTGCGTGCACCTCAACCCCGCGATGGAGCTCGTGCAGCCCGGCGGCGACCGAGACTTCACCGGCGGCGACGCCCTCTTCCGCAGGCTCACCTCCTCCCTCGGCGTGCCCGTGGTGGCCAAGGAGACGGGCAACGGCATCGGCGCGACGGCGGCGGCGAAGCTGCGCGCGGCGGGGGTCTCTCACGTCGACGTGAGCGGCGCGGGCGGCACCTCGTGGGTGGGCGTCGAGACGCTGCGCGCCACCGACGGCGCCCGCGCGCTCGGCGAGGCGCTCTGGGACTGGGGCGTGC
>JAEYZO010000602.1 GCA_023428035.1 Pseudomonadota bacterium
GCCCCGCGCGGCCACCGCGCTGTTCTGATCCTCCCTCTCGCGCGCCCCGCACAGAGGCGCTTCCCATCGCCAGCCCTGGGACCTTATGCTCCGCCCGCGCCGCCGCGCGAGGGGCGGCCGCGGCGGCTCGCGCGTCGAGCCCCGAGGCCGTTACGGAACGCGCAACGCCAGCGGCGACGTGAGGCCCGCCGTGACTACGGACCCCGAGGAACTCCGATCGCTCTACCGCCAGATGCTCCTCATCCGCCGCTTCGAGGAGGCCTCCGCCAAGGCCTACTCCCAGGGCAAGGTGGGGGGCTTCCTGCACCTCTACATCGGCCAGGAGGCGAGCGCGGTGGGCGCCCTCGCCGCGCTGCGCCCTGACGACTACGTCGTCGGCACCTACCGCGACCACGGCATCGCCCTCGCCCGCGGGATGACCGCCGACGCGTGCATGGCGGAGCTCTACGGCAAGGCCACCGGGTGCTCGAAGGGCCTCGGGGGATCGATGCACTTCTTCGACGCCGAGAGGCGGATGCTCGGGGGCTACGGCATCGTGGGCGGGCACGTCCCGCTCGCCGCGGGGGTGGCCTTCGCGTCGAAGTACCGCGGGCTCGACGAGGTGACCGTGTGCTTCCTCGGCGAGGGCGCGGTGAGCATCGGAGCCTTCCACGAGGGGATGTCCCTCGCGGCGCTGTGGAACCTCCCGCTCGTGGTGATCGTCGAGAACAACGAGTACTCGATGGGCACGCCGATGTCGCGCACGATGTCCGTGGCCGACGTGAGCCAGAAGGCGACCTCCTACGGCATCGAGCGCGACCGCTTCGAGGCCCACGACGTGCTCGAGGTGAAGGCCCGCGTCGGCGCCGCCGTGACGCGCGCGCGGGAGCTCTCGCGGCCCACCCTCATCGAGGTGAAGACCTACCGCTACCGCGGGCACTCGATGAGCGACCCGGGCAGGTACCGCAAGCCCGAGGAGGTCGAGGAGCGCAAGAAGACCGACCCCGTGGCCCGGGCCGCGCAGGCCCTGAGGGAGCTCGGCGTGACCGACGACGCCCTCGCGGCGCTCGACGCCGAGGTCGAGGCCGAGGTCGAGGCCTCGGTGCGCTACGCGGAGTCGAGCCCCGAGCCCGGCGAGGAGCTCATCGAGGCGTACACCTATGCGTGAGATCCGATACCGAGAGGCGCTGCGTGAGGCCCTCGCCGAGGAGATGGAGCGCGACCCCAACGTGTTCCTGATGGGCGAGGAGGTCGGCTACTACCAGGGCGCGTACAAGGTCACCGAGGGGCTGCTCGAGCGCTTCGGCGAGCGGCGGGTGGTCGACGCGCCGATCACCGAGGCGGGCTTCGCGGGCATCGGCGTGGGCGCCGCGATGGTGGGCCTGCGACCGGTGATCGAGTTCATGACCTGGAATTTCTCAGCCGTGGCCTTCGACCAGATCCTGAACAACGCGGTGAAGGTGCGGCAGATGTCGGGGGGGCAGTTCCGCTGCCCGATCGTGTTCCGCGGGCCGAACGGCGCGGCGCGGCAGGTGGGGGCGCAGCACTCGCACGCCGTCGAGGGCTTCTACGCGCACATCCCCGGGCTGAAGGTGGTGGCGCCCTCGTCGCCCGCCGACGCGAAGGGGCTGTTGAAGTGCGCGATCCGCGACGACAACCCCGTGCTGGTGCTCGAAGACGAGCGGCTCTACGGGGTGAAGGGCCCGGTGCCTGACGGCGACGTGCTGGTGCCCATCGGCGTGAGCGAGCGCAAGCGCGACGGCGACGCGGCGACGGTGGTCGCGTGGGGAAAGATGGTGCCCGAGGCCCTGGGCGCGGCCGAGGCGCTCTCGAAGGAGGGCGTCGAGGTGGCGGTGATCGACCTGCGCTCGCTGCGGCCGCTCGACATGGGGCCCGCGGTGGCGAGCGTCGAGCGCACGGGGCGCGCGCTGGTGGCGCACGAGGCCTGGCCCTACGGCGGCGTCGGCGCCGAGGTGGTCGACCGGCTGCAGCGGGAGTGCTTCTCCGCGCTGAAGGCGCCGGTGCTGCGCGTGACGGGGCGCGACGCGCCCATGCCCTACAACAAGCGCCTCGAGGACCTGTGCGTCCCGACGGCGGAGACCATCGCGCGGGGCGTGCGGGCGCTCCTGGCGCTCTAAGTTCGGCGGAGGAACCGTGGCGAAGATCATCGAGCTCCCCAAGCTGTCTCCCACGATGGAGGAGGGCACCCTCGTGCGCTGGGCCAAGGAGGTCGGCGACGCGGTGGCGGTCGACGACCTGCTCGCCGAGGTCGAGACCGACAAGGCGACGATGGAGTTCCGCAGCTTCGACCGCGGCACGCTGCTGAAGAAGCTCGTCGAGGAGGGCGCCGTGGCGCGGCTCGGGCAGCCCGTCGCGGTCTTCGGCGACGAGGGCGAAGACATCTCCGCGGTGCTCGCGGAGCTCGGCGAGGGCGGCGACGCGCCCGCGGGGGAGCCCGACGCGAAGGCCGACGAGAGCGACGAGGGGAGCGGCGAGGGGAACGAAGACGAGGAGAAGGCGCCCGCGAAGGAGGGCGACGCGGACGACCGCGGGGCGAAGGAGGCCGAGAAGGTCCCGCGCAGCGAGGCGCGCACCGAGCGCCCGCCGATGCAGTCCTCGGGCGAGGCTCCAGCGACGGCGGCGGTGGTCGGGCAGAAGGGGGTCGCGGGGGCCATCCTCGCGCCGAGCTCGCCGCGGGTGCGGCGCATCGCGCGGGAGCGGGACATCGACCTCGATGAGGTGCCGGGCTCCGGCGAGCGCGGCCGCGTGCGCGAGCAGGACCTCTCGAAGCCGTCCGCGCCGTCGTCGGTGGACGTGAGCGCTCTCGTCGAGCCGGGCGACACCGTGAAGCCCGCGTCGTCGATGCGGCGCACCATCGCGCGGAGGCTCACCGAGGCCAAGCAGACGGTGCCGCACTTCTACCTCGAGGCCGACCTCGACGTAGAGGCGCTCCTCGCGCTGCGCGCGGCGGTGAACGCCTCGCGCCCCTCGGACGAGAAGGTCTCGGTGAACGACCTCTTCGTGCGGGCCTGCGCGCTCGCGCTGCGCGCCGTGCCCGAGGCGAACGCGTCGTGGGTCGACGGGCAGGTCATCACCTACGGCCGCGTCGACGTGTCGGTGGCGGTGTCGATCGACGACGGGCTGGTGACCCCCGTGGTGCGCGGCGCTGACCGGCTGAGCGTGTCGGCCATCGCGGCGACGATGCGCGACCTCGCGGCCCGCGCGCGGGCGCGCAAGCTCAAGCCCGAGGAGTTCACCCGCGGGACCTTCTCGCTGTCGAACCTGGGGATGTTCCAGGTCGACCGCTTCGCGGCGGTGATCAACCCACCAGAGGGGATGATCCTCGCGGTGGGCGCCGCGAGGGACGTCCCCGTGGTGAAGGGCGGCGCGGTGGTGCCGGGCAAGCGCTGCGCGGTGACGCTCTCCTGCGACCACCGGGTGGTCGACGGCGCGCTCGGGGCGCGGTGGCTGCAGGCGCTCCGGGCCCTGGTCGAAGACCCGATGCGGGTGCTCGCGTAGCGGCGGCGCGGTGGCCCTCCCGCGAGGGTCGCCGTACCCTGCGGCGAGGACGCGAGGTGGCGACGATGATTCCCAGCCGGATCTTTCTCTCCCAGGAGTCCCTCGAGGCGTGGCTCGGCGACGGGCGCGCGCAGGTCGAGGCCGACGTGCTCACCGACCAGGAGACGAAGCGCCGCTTCGAGCTCCGCGAGGGCGTGCGGTTCATCGCCGAGGTGTCGAGCGGCGAAGACGGCCACGGGCTCGTCGGCCGCGTGAAGGACCTCGAGCAGCTCGCCGAGCTCGGCGGCGAGCACATGGCCGACTCGGTGATCCTCGGCGAGAGCGCCTACCAGGTGCAGGCCGGCTTCGTCGGGAGGTACATCCCCGACGAGGCCGAGGCCGCCGCGTCAGAGGCGCCCTCGGTCCCACCGTCGCGCCCCCCCGCGGGAGACCAGAACCAGCGCAAGACCATCGTCGCGCTGCAGCAGTTCTTCCTCAACAACGTGAAGTAGCCACCGCCGCACTCCGCACGGCCCGCTGATGTCCACCGCGCTCCTCGTCGCCGCCGCGGCCCTCTACGCCGCCGCGGGCGCGCTCCTCCTCGCCGAGCTCGCCGGTCGCGTCGCGTCGCGCAGCCTCGGCG
>JAEYZO010000612.1 GCA_023428035.1 Pseudomonadota bacterium
TTGCCGCACACCCCGCAGTTCGCCACGTCGGCCTGGGTGTTCACCTCGCACCCGTCGTCGACCCGCGCCTTGCAGTCGGCCCCGCCCGCCTCGCAGGCCGGGAGCGTGCACATCCCCCCCGCGCACACCGCGCTGCCGCCCGAGGGGCGGCAGCTCCGCCCGCACGCGCCGCAGTGGTCGACGCTGGCGCGAGCGTCGACCTCGCAGCCGTTGCTCGGGTCTCCGTCGCAGTCTTGAAACCCCACCACGCAGGCGTAGACGCACGCCGCCCCCGCGCAGGCCGCGAGGGCGTTGGGGCGCGCGGGGCAAGCCACGCCGCAGCCCCCGCAGTGGGTCACGCTGGTGCCCGTGTCGACCTCGCAGCCGTTCGCCGCCGAGCCGTCGCAGTCGGCGAAGCCCGCCCCGCACGAGGCCACCGCGCAGCGCCCCGCCGCGCAGGTCGAGGTCGCGTTGGGCAGCGAGCACGCCGTGCCGCAGGCGCCGCAGTTGGTCACGTCTCCGCGGGTGTCGACCTCGCACCCGTTCGCCGCGTCGCCGTCGCAGTCGGCGTAGCCCGCCTCGCAGGCCCAGGAGCACCCTCCCGACGCGCAGGTCGCCGTCGCGCGGGGCCGCGCCGCGCAGGCCGCGCCGCACGCGCCGCAGTGCTCGAGGCTCACCCGCGTGTCGGTCTCGCACCCGTTCGCCGCCGCGCCGTCGCAGTCGGCGTAGGGCGCGGTGCACGACCCCACCGAGCACACCGAGTTCACGCAAGCGGCGACGCCGTTCGCCACCGAGCAGCGGGCCCCGCAAGCGCCGCAGGCCGAGGGGTTCGTCTGGAGGTTCAGGCACGCGCCGTCGCAGCAGGCCTCGCCCGAGGGGCAGCCGCGGTCGGCGGTGCAGCCCACCACGCAGGCCCCTCCGACGCAGAGGTTGCCGAGGGGGCACTGGTCGTTCGAGAGGCAGGCCACGCAGAGGTGCGTCGCCAGGTCGCAGCGCCCCGCCGCGGCGCCCCCGTCGGCCACGCCGCCGTCGCCCGCGCCGCCCGCGCAGTCGTCGTCTCCGCCGCAGCCGAGCTCGCACGCGAAGAGGGCGCTGCAGTACTGCCCCCTCGGGCAGCGGTCGTCGGTCGGGGTGCAGGGCACGCAGCGGCCCGAGGCCGTGTCGCAGGCGCCTCCCTCGGCGTGACCCGCGCAATCGGCGGCGCTCGTACAGCGCGCCGGCCCTGCGTCCACTACGTCCATCGGCGGGGGGACGTCGGCCCCGAGGTCCGTCCCGAGGTCCGTCCCGAGGTCCGTCCCGAGGTCGGCCCCGAGGTCCGTCCCGAGGTCGGCCCCGAGGTCCGGGGGGGCTGCGTCGCCGCCCACGACCGAGTCGCCGCCGCTACAGGCCGAGAGCACCACCGCCAACGCCAGCGTGACCCCGAGCGAACGCATGGGGATGATCGTATCCGTTCGCGCGAGGCGCGAGAAGCGCCGTCGTCAGGGCCAGAGCACCCGCTCGTGGATCACGTGCCCGGGCGAGCCGCCGAGGGCGGTGCGGGCCTTCCATTTGGTCTCGTCGAGGAGCAGCGCCGAGCCCGGGATGCGGCTGCGCGCGACGGGCCCGAGCACGCCCAGGGCGGTAGAGCCCAGGGTGCCCGTGCGCAGCACCTGGTTGCCCTCGAAGCGCGCGAGGGTCGCCCCGTCGGAGTCCGTGATGGCCTCGTCGTCGACGGAGAAGTCTCCGAGCGGGGCGCCGTCGAGGAAGCCGTAGCGCCGCCGTCCCTCGTCGCCGCGCCAGTCGATCCACACGAGGGCGTGGTCGGCGCTGAGCGCGCGGCCCCAGCGGAGCTCGCGCAGGGGGAGCTTCCACGGGGCGACGGTGAGCGAGAGGTGCTCGGCGTAGCCGCGGCCGGTGACCTCGCGGCCCTTCACCGAGAGCGTGACCCGCGCGTTCGGCAGGTGGCAGCGCCAGTCGACGGAGCCCTCTTCGCTCTCGAACACCGGCACGTGCAGCGAGGCCGCGTCGCGCTCCCAGCGGCCCTCGATCTCCAGGGTGGGGGCGAACCAGGTCACGGTGTCTCCGGCGAGCATCGGGGGGGTGGCGCGCTTGAGCGTGGTGCGCGAGCGCGTGGCCCCCGACGCGTCGGCGGTCAGCAGGCTGGAGTAATGGATCTGAAAGGCCCCGAGGCTCAGCACGGCCGCGTAGCCGATGTAGGCGTCGCCCTGGTCGGTGACGCAGTCGAGGTACCACTTCGAGAGGGAGAAGTTCATCGTTGAGGGGCTCTCATCCGGTGTGGTGGGCGGCGTAGAAGAGGCAGTCGCTCGTGGCCGCGGCGACGCTCGTGGTCATCATGATGGGCACCATGGGGGCGCGGGTGACCAGGGCCCCCGCGTCGAGGGAGAAGAGCGCGCGGGAGAGGGCGCGGCCCGAGGCGTCGACGGCCTCGACGGGCCACGCCACCTCGGGGCGCACCCACGCGAGCACCGAGCCCGCGGCGAGGGTCTCGAAGTTGTGGCGGTCGACCTCGGCGTCGAAGGTGACGTCGACGCCGTCGATCGGTCGCTCGGCGAAGGCGAGCGAGAGGCCCTCGCGGAGCCTCACCCGCGCCGGGTCGCGCAGCACCGCGACGGGCTCGGCCTCGACCGCGAGGCCCGAGAACGAGCTCGCGCGGAGGAAGCGCTGGAGCCCCGCCCAGGCCGTGGCGTCGGCCTGGGGGTCTCCCGCGCGGCCGCACTCGACGGTGGCGGCGGGGCAGAGGTGGTCGAAGGCCTCGACGAAGGTGCCCAGGCGGATCTCGTTGTGCACGAGCCGCGTGGCGAAGTGCCCGCAGAGGGTGATCGCCGCGGCGTCGACGCGGCTCGACAAGACGTAGGCCGGGTTGCGGCCGGTGTTGTTGTGCAGGTCGACGACGGCCTCGGGGGTCACCGCGAGGAGGGTGGAGAGCGCGTCGCGGGCGGCCTCTCCGTCGGGGCCGTCGAAGGGCGCGCGCCAGCAGCGGTTGAGGTCCCTGCGGCCGGGGAGCATCCGGTGGGCGAAGCCCGGGGGCGCGAGCGCGGCCTCGACGGCGCCGACGAGGAACCACACGTCGGTCTCGGGGGTGAGGTCTTCGCTCAACGCGCGGTGCACGGCCCTGAAGCCCGAGGGCTCGTTGCCGTGCATGAGGCCCGACGCGACGCGCACCCGCGAGGGGTCGCGGCCCGCGCGGCGAAAGAGCGTGGGCCCGCGCAGCGACGCGAGGAAGCGCTCGGGGGAGGCCTCGACGCGACCGCGGGCTCCGAGGTCGATGCGTTCAACCACGGGCGGGGTTGTACCTCACGAGAGGGCGCGTGGTGGCGGGGCGGAGCCGTGGCAGTCTCGCGGCATGGCGCGCGTCGCGTGGAGCTGTGTGGCGGGGTTGATCCTCATGGGGTGCGGCGATCCGTCGTCGACAAGGAACTCCGACGCGGGCGCGGAGGTGGGAGGCGCGGGTGACGCGCGCGTCGCCGACGACGCGGCGGCGGACGTGGCGATTGATGTCCCGCGGGGGGAGGAGGACGCGGGGCCGTGGCGCTGCGTGAGGTCGCGGCCCACGCCGGTGAGCTCACCGACGGCGTGCAACGGAGCGGCGTCGCGCTGCGGGCGCAGGCTCGACCAGGTGGTGTTCCCGACGACGCACAACGCGATGGCGAACCGGGCCGAGGGCTTCTTCCTGCCGAACCACGAGCGGTCGCTGCGGCGGCAGATGGAGGACGGCGCGCGGGGCCTGATGCTCGACCTGCACAGCTACAACGGGGAGCCGCACCTGTGTCACGGGCCCTGCACCATCGGTCGGAGACGTCTCGTCGAGGGCCTGTGCGACATCGGGACCTTCATGGACGCGCACCCGACGGAGGTGATGGTGCTGATCCTCGAGAGCTACATCGACGGCCCCGCCCTGGAGGGCGCCATGCGCGAGGCGGGGATGCTCGACGACGTGAGGACACAGTCGCCGGGGGACCCATGGCCCACGCTGGGCGAGATGGTGTCGTCGGGGCGGCGGGTGGTCGTGCTCGACGACCGCGCCGACCCCTCGCTCGCGTGGGACCTGCCGGTGTGGCGCTTCGCGCAGGAGACGCCCTTCAGCGCCGAGACCCCGATGGACCTCGACTGCCGCGAGAACCGCGGCGACCGCGGGAACGCGCTGTTCATTCTGAACCACTTCCTGACGGCGCCGTCGGCGCTGCCGCGGCTGGCGGACGAGGTGAACCACGACCCCTTCTTGATCGACCGCGCGAGGCGCTGCTGGAGGGAGCGAGGGCGCCTGCCGAACTTCGTCACGGTGGACTTCTACGA
>JAEYZO010000619.1 GCA_023428035.1 Pseudomonadota bacterium
GCGGGCCCGGCCCCGGGGGCGGGGCGCGGGGCCCCCCCACGGCAGGGTGATCTGCTGGGGCGCGCGGGCGAACGGCAACGAGGCGGGGCAGCTCGGGCGGGGGAACACCACGCAGAGCGCGCTGCCCGGGTACGTCACGGGGATCACCGACGCGACGGCGATCGCGGTGGGCTGGCAGCACGCCTGCGCGCTGCGCGCGGGGGGCACGGTGGTGTGCTGGGGCTCCAACGCGCAGGGGCAGATCGGCGACGGGACGAACACCAACCGCACGACCCCGGTGCCGGTGCCTGGGCTCACGGGGGTGGTCGAGATCCACGCGGGGGACTACACGACCTGCGCGCGGCTGAGCTCCGGGGCGCTGCGCTGCTGGGGCTACAACTTCTACGGCGGCGTGGGCAACGGCGAGATGCTCAACACCAACTCGCCGGTGCCGGTGATGGGGGTGACCAACGCGACGCGGTTCACGATGGGCAGCGACTCGCACTGCGCGCGCCTCGCCGACACCACCGCGGTGTGCTGGGGCCGCAACCTCGAGGGCGAGCTCGGAGACGGGTTCCGCACGAACCGCTCGATCCCCTTCCCGGTGCAGACGCCGACGTCGACGGCGTCGGCGCCCGCGGCGCAGACGGGCATCATCGACGTCGAGAGCGACTACTTCCGCGCCTACGCGCACGTGATGGGCACCTCGGCCATCGCGTGGGGGTGGACCTACGCGGTGCGCCCGGTCGTGCGCCCGGAGTTCAACTCGGTGGTCTACAACACCCGCGTGCAGGTGCTCGGCGAGTCGGTGGTCAACACCGAGTGCGAGATCCGCACCGACGGGAACACCTACTGCCGCGGCCGCAACGAGTTCGGGCAGGTCGGCACCGGCGCCGCGAGCTTCACCGTCTCCGACTGGACCGCGCTGCCCAACCGGATGTCCCGCATCCGGCTCGGCAGAGGGTACGGCACGCCCTGCGGCGTCGAGGCCACGACGGGCCGCGTGCTCTGCTGGGGCTGGGCCGGCGAGCAGGCGCTCCTGGCGACCGGCGTCACGGGCATCACCACCGCGCCCTCTGAGGTCCCGATGCCCTAGCGCCGCGCGGCCCCTCGCGCGCGGCGAGCTGTAGTAGGGTGCTCCGCGCGCGGCGCCCCCTGACGTCGGCGCGCGCGAAGCGGTCCGTTGCGTCTCCTCCTCGTCATCGCGCTGAGCGCCGCCGCGTGCGGGCGCATCAGCGAGCCTCCCCCGCCCGAGAGCAGCCCCGAGGCGACGTTGGTGCGCGTCCGCTGGACGCTCGACCACGCCGACCACGACCCGCGGCAGTACGTCGACCTCAGGCTCATCCCTCAGGCCGAGCTCCTCGCCGCGCGCCTCGCGATGGTCTCCGACTCGGGCGCGGTCGACGGAGGCGCCGCGAACTCCGTCGCCGCTTGGGAGGGCCTCGTCGCGGACATCGACCGCCGCTTCAACGCCGAGCGCACCCGCGAGGCGATCCAGCCCATCTCCCGCGCGCTGGGCAACGGCACCTGCCACCGCCGGGGCGCGCTCCCCATGCCCGAGCTTCTGCGCGCGCCGCCCCAGCCCATCCCCGGGGCTCCGCTCATCGCCGACGGGCTGAGGGCCATCGTCGCGCGGCGCTCCCTCGCGGGCACCGCCGCGCTGTTCCAGTGCGACATGGGGGGCTGGCTCGAGGTGGCCTTCGCCCCGCGAGACCCGCCCGACGGCTTCCTGGTGGTGGTCTCGATCCGCGAGCGGCCCGCGCCGTAACCCTCAGCTCGCGCGCGCCGCGCGGTGCCCAGCGTCGAGGTGACGCGCGATGGCCTCGGGGCTCTTGCCCAGGGCGCGCTGCTCGATCGACCAGAGCGTCGCGGCCTCGGGGAAGAAGTCCCTCCGCGCGAGGGGCGCGTGGCGGCCGGCCTTGATGCGCCGCTGCGTGGCCACCACCTGCCGGAGCCGGTCGTACATCTTCCGCGGGATCGCGAGGCGCAGCTGCATCTCCTCGTAGAAGTCGGTCACCGCGCCGGTGAGGTCGCGCGCGCCGTCGAGGTGCTCCGCCGCGGGCTCCGCCGTGAGCGACGCGAGGAGCACGGCGTCGGAGGGGGAGTCGCCGTCGGCCACCATCGCGTCGATGACCCGCAGGCGCTTCCAGAGGGTGGCGCGGCCCTCGGGGTCGTCGTCGAGGAAGGACGACAGCTCGGGCAGGAGCACCGCGAGCACCCCGGTCTCCCACGCGAGCCAGATCGAGCGCCGCGAGGCGCCGCCGCGCATCAACCGCAGCACCTCTTCGAGCAGGCGCGGGCGCGCGGCGCGCAAGAGGTCTTCGCGGTGGGCGAGCATCGCGTCGAAGGTGTCGGGCTCGATGCCCAGGTCGATGCGCGCGGCGAACTTGATCGCCCGGAGGATGCGCACGGGGTCTTCGCGGAAGCGCACGTCGGGCTCGCCGATGGTGCGGATGACCCTGCGCTCGATGTCGTCGAGGCCCCCGACCCAGTCGACCACCTCGCGGCGCTCGAGGTCGTAGAAGAGGGCGTTCATGGTGAAGTCGCGCCGCGCGGCGTCTTCGGGGGGCGTGCCGAACACGTTGTCGTGGCGGATCAAGAGGTCTTGATCCTCCCCGGGGCGGCGGCGCGGGTCGGACTCTCCCTCGGGGGCCTCCCAGTCGTCGCCGGGGTCGGCGAGGAGGGTGGGGTCCTTGCGGAAGGTCGCGACCTCGATGACCTTGCCGCCCGCGAAGGTCACGTGGGCGAGCTTGAAGCGCTTGCCGATGACCCGGCAGTTGCGGAAGAGGCTCCGCATCTCGCTGGGGCGAGCGTCGGTGGCGACGTCGAAGTCCTTGGGCTTGCGGTCGAGGAGCAGGTCCCTCACGCAGCCGCCCACGAGGAAGGCCGAGAAGCCCGCGCGGGTGAGGCGCCGCACGACCTTGGCGGCGTCGAGGTCGATGCGCTCCGCGGCGGCCTTGAAGGGCATCACTCTGGGGTATTCAGACTCAGGCAAGTTCGCAGAACGATTCATGATCCGGTCGGTATCAGGGCCTCGGAGAGGGGGCGGAGCGCGCGGACCCTATCACGACGGCGCGCCCGCCGGGGGCGAGGCCTCAGTGAAGTCGGCCTCCGCCGCGAGGAGCTCGTCGGGGGTGGCTGGGCGCACCTCGAGCACCCTCACCTCGTAGTTCAGGGTGAGGCCCGCGAGGGGGTGGTTGGCGTCGACGAGCACGGAGTCGTCCTTGACCTCCATCACCCGCATCGAGAGGGCGGTGCCGTCGTCGCCCTCGGCGACGAACTCCGCCCCGGGCTCCAACACCTCGGGGTCGGGGAACTCGCTCTTGTCGACCTCGAACACGTCGGTCTCGTCACGGAGCCCGTAGGCCTCTTCGGGGTCGACGGTGACGTTCAGCACGTCACCCTCGCAGGCCCCGTCGAGGGCGGTCTCGAGGCCAGGCACGACCATCCCCTGCCCGACGACCCACTCGACCGGGCCCTCGCCGTCGGGCCCGTCGGTGCGCTCGACGAGGTTCCCGCGGCCGTCGCGGAGGGTGTAGTGCATCCGGATCCACATCCCGGGGCCGATGCAGTTCGACATAGGCTCCCAGCGTAGGGCCACGCCGCGGCGGGCGCGAGTTTCCGTTGGGGGGTGGAGGCACACCCGTTCAGCCCGAGCCGAGGGAGAACTGCAGGGCCCAGACCTCCTCGCGGACCTCCTCGCGGTGCAGCGGGTTGAAGCCGAAGTCGAGGGCGACCAGGCCGAAGGGGCTCGCGAGGCGCAGGCCCACCCCGGGTGACCAGCGCAGGCGGTAGAGGTCCGAGAAGTCGGGCATCTTCGACCAGAGGTTGCCCACGTCGACGAAGACCCCGATCTGCACGCACCCCAGGGAGAAGCACGCCGGGGTCGGGATGCGCAGGTCGGCCACGGCGTTGATGAAGAACTCGCCGCCCGCGGACCCTTGGGTGAACTGCAGGTTGCCCGTGGTGGTGCTCGCGCGCTCGTCGACGACGTCTTGAGGCACGAGCTGGTTCTGGAGCCAGCCGCGCATCGAGTCGGCGCCGCCGAGCCAGAAGCGCCGCGAGGGGTGCGTGCCGCTGGAGCCCGCGGGGCCGAGGGCGAAGTTTCGCCCCGCGCGGAAGGAGAGCATCAGCACGATGTTGTTGACGGGGATGGGCACGTAGCCCGTGACGCGGCCGGTGACCTGGAGCACCGACGAGGTGAGGTTGGCGTCGTCGGCGTCGAGCACCTGGAGCCACTCGGTGCCCGCGCTCACGATGAAGCCCCGGGTGGGGGTGAAGGCGCTGTTGCGGCGGTCGAAGGCGAGGCCGAGGCGCAGGCCGAAGAGCACGCTCGTGCCGCTGGAGTAGCGCAGGAGCTGCTGCTGCAGGGTCTGTCGGCGCACGTTGCACTGGTCCGCTCCGAAGCCGGCGGAGACGCAGCGGTTGAACTCGTCATCGAGGAAGCCCGGGATGGAGCTGCGGCCGAAGAGGTCGGTGGTGACGTACTGGAACTCGGGCGTGAGCGAGAGCGAGAGGTTGCGGACCGTGCGGTTGGTGATCGACACGCCGACGGCGTGGGTGGTGATGGCGTAGAAGGGGGGCTGCAGGAGCCGGGTGCTCGACAGGTCGACGGCGCTGCCCCAGCCGTAGCCCAGCACGGGCACGTAGCCGAAGCCGAGCGAGGCCGACACGCGCCAGTTGAGGAGCTGAGAGAACCGCGGCTCGATGGGGAACTCGGGCGTGATGCCGGGGATCTGCACGAGGAAGCCCCCCCGCGCGCGCAGCGAGAACGACACGGCCCGCGCGAAGACGTTGAGGTGGCTGTACTCGAAGCCCGCGCGCAGGCCCTCGCCCGTCGAGAAGCCGCCGCGGAGTTCCAACGACTGAGGCGTGCGCTCGGCGACGGAGACCACCACGGCCTTCACGGGGGACTCGAGGTCGGGGTCTTCGAGCGCGACGTTGATGCCCGAGAAGATCCCGAGCTCGCCCAGCCGCCGCTGGCTCGATTGCACCTCCGAGGTGCGGTAGATGTCGCCGGCTCCGAAGGCGAGGCGGGTGAGCACGATGTCGGCGGGGGTGCGGGCGTTGCCTCTCACCCTGATGGAGCCCACGCGCACCCGGGGGCCCTCGTGGATGACCACCTTCACCCGCGCGCGGGTGCGGTCGGGGGAGCGCTCGACCTCGGGCTCGACGCGGGCGAAGGCGAAGCCCTCCTCGCGGTACCAGGCGAGCAGGCGCACGCGGGACTCATCCACCGAGGCGTAGGAGAGGGGCAGTCCCAGCTCGAGGTTCATCTCCGAGGCGAGGGCGGCGCTCGACGCGGCGCGGTGGCCCTCGAAGCGGACCTCTTCGATGAAGGTCTGCGGCCCCTCGGTGAGGTCGAAGCGCACCGCGAGGGTGGGCGGGCGGGGTCTCCCCCGAGGGTCGGTCGGTCCGCGGGGGTCGGGCACGCGCTCGGTCGCCGGGGAGCTCACCCGGGCGTCGAGGTAACCCCGCTCGCGGTAGCGCCGCACGATGCGCTCGCGCACCACCTCGGCGAAGAGCGCGGGGACGTAGGTGCGCGCGCGGTCGAGGGTCTCGGTGGTGTAGGGCGACGGCTCGTCGGGGAGCTCGGCGTTGAGGGCCGACTCCACCGTGGCGCGGAGCTCGTCTTGCGTGAAGGCGCGGGCGCCCGCGAAGGTCATCCGCGAGACCCACACCTGCTGGCCCTCGCGGATGGTGATGCGCACCACGCGGCGGCCCTCTCCGTCGGGGGCCACCACCGCGCTCACCTCGGCGTCGAGAAAGCCCCTGCGGACGTAGTAGTCCCTCACCCGGGCGAGGAGCGCGTCGAGGGTGGCGCCGTCGAAGCCGCGCTCGTCCTCTAGCCGCAGCGCCGCGTCCATGCCCTCGACGGGGAAGGACCGCAGCCCCTGCCACGCCACCCGGTAGCGGTCTCCCGCGGTGAAGCGCAGCGTGAGGTCCCGCAGCGTCGCGACGCCCGCGCCCTGCGCGCGGGTGCTCCACGCGGGCTCCCCCGCGGTGGCCGCGATGTGCCCCCTGGCTCGCAG
>JAEYZO010000679.1 GCA_023428035.1 Pseudomonadota bacterium
AGGCGGGGGCGTCGGTGCGCGGGGTCGCCGCCGGGCCGTTTCGGGTCACGCTCCGCGTCGACGCGGGGGCCGTCGACGGGCTCAGCCGGGCGCTGCACGCGCGCTTCTGCGCGGTGTAGCCTGCGGCACCTATGGCTTCAGGTAGACCCGCGACGAGGGCGCTCTCCCTCGGGGCCCTCGCGCTCACGCTCACCCTCGCCGCCGACGCGCAGCCCGGGAGCTTCGTCGAGTACGAGCTCTCGGCTCTCGGCGCGGGCGCGCAGAACATGGGCGCCGTGGGCGAGGGGAGGCTCCCGGTGCGGCCCAACGAGGCGAGCGCGTCGGGCGGGCTGAGGGTGCGAGGGAGCGGGAGCCGCGGGTCGCTGCGGGTGATCGAGATCCGGCTGGCGAGCGCGTCGGCGGGGGCGAGCGCGTCGTGCGGAGGGGGCGCGGCGGTGAGCCTGACCTTCGCGTCGGGGAGCGAGGTCGCGGCGGCGGACGGGCAGTGCGAGGTGACGCTCGAGTCCGTCGACGCGCAGCGGGCGCGGGGGAGGTACTCGGCGACGCTGGTGCACGGGCGGGTGTCGATGTCGGTGCGCGGCCGCTTCGACGCGCGGCTGGGCGCGCGCTGAGCGGGGCCGCGATGGTCGGAACGGTCCTGGTCGTCGACGACGAGCGCAACATCCGCCGCACCCTGCGCATGGTGCTGGAGGGCGAGGGCATCGAGGTGCGCGACGCCGAGAGCGCCGAAGACGCCCTCGCGCTGATGACCGAAGAGGCCCCCGACGTGGTGGTCACCGACCTGCGCCTGCCGGGGATGTCCGGGGTCGAGCTCCTCTCGCGGGTGCGGCGCTCGAAGGAGTGGGCGTCGACGCCGGTGATCGTGATCTCGGGTCACGCCGCGGTGGGCGACGCCGTCGACGCGATCAAGCAGGGCGCGACGGACTTCTTCGAGAAGCCCCTCGACCGCGACCGGGTGCTGGTCTCCGTGACCAACGCCCTGCGCAGGGTCGCCATGGAGCGGGAGCTCCGCGACCTGCGCCGCGCGGTGGGCGCGCGCGAGGAGATGGTGGGCGACAGCGCCGTGATGCGGCGGCTCTTCGCCGAGGTCGAGAAGGTCGCGCTGACGAAGGGCCGGGTGCTCATCACGGGGGAGTCGGGCACGGGCAAGGAGCTCATCGCGCGGGCGATCCACCGGCTGTCGCCGCGGCGCGACGCGCCCTTCGTGAAGGTGAACTGCGCGGCGATCCCGGCGGAGCTGGTCGAGAGCGAGCTCTTCGGCCACGAGAAGGGGGCCTTCACGGGCGCCGTCGCGCGGCGGCGGGGTCACTTCGAGGCCGCCGCCGGGGGGACGCTCTTCCTCGACGAGATCGGCGACATGCCGCTCGGCGCGCAGGCCAAGGTGCTCCGCGCGCTCCAGTCGGGGGAGGTGACCCGCGTGGGCAGCGACCAGGTGGTGGTGGTCGACGCGCGGGTGGTAGCCGCGACCAACCGCGACCTCGAGCGGGAGGTGCGCGAGGGGCGCTTCCGCGAGGACCTGTACTTCCGCCTGAGCGTGCTGCCGCTGCGCTCGCCGTCGCTCCGCGAGAGGCCCGACGACATCCCGGCGCTGGTGGCGGCCTTCGTGCGCGAGGCCTGCCGGGAGAACGGCGTGCGCTTGAAGCCCGTCGAGCCCGCGGTGGTCGACGAGCTCCAGCGCAGGGGCTTTCCCGGCAACGTGCGCGAGCTCAGGAACCTCGTGGAGCGCCTGGTGATCCTCTCGGGCGACGAGATCACCCTCGACGACCTGCCTGAGGAGTCGAGCCTCTCCCGCGAGCTGCGCGAGCGCGAGTCCCGCGTGTCTCGGCCCTCGTCGCCGCCGACGGCCGACGACGACGACGACGGGCCGCCGCCGCCCCCCCGCGCGCCGGGAGAGCGACCCACCCTTCGCGACTACCGAGACGGCGCGGAGCGGGCGTACATCCTCGACACCCTGCGCGAGGTCGACTGGAACATCTCCCGCGCGGCCTCGCTGCTGGGCGTCGAGCGCACCAACCTGCACAAGAAGATGCGGGGCCTGGGCATCCGTCGCGACTGATCCGCCGCCGAGGGACGCGGCCTACACCCACGGTGTAGACGTCCCGCTCCCGTCATGGCCCTCCCCTGGAACACCGTCGCCGACGTCGCCACCCCCGACGGACGTCTCAAGCTCCTCCGCCGCAACGACCGCGACTGGCTCATCACCATCGACGGCCGCGTGTTGATGAACAGCGCCTCGGCCCGCTCCGAGGTCGCCCTCGGCGCGCTCGCCTGCGCGGGCCTGCACCGCCAGGCCTCCCCGAGGGTGCTCCTCGGCGGGCTCGGCATGGCCTTCACCCTCCGCGCGGTGCTCGACGCTCTCCCGAAGGGCGGCGCGGTCACCGTCGCGGAGCTCAACCCCGTGGTGGTCGAGTGGTGCCGCGGGCCCATCGCGCACCTCACCGACGGCGCCGTGAGCGACCCGCGGGTGACGGTCTCGATCGGCGACTTCGCTCACGCGCTCGCCGACGCCGCCGACCGCGAGGCCGGCCTCGACGCGGTGGTGGTCGACCTGTACGTGGGCCCCGACAACGACACGAAGCCCAGCGACCCCCTCTACGGCAACCGGGCGACGCGCCGGGCCTTCGACGCGCTCCGCCCGGGGGGCGTCTTCGCCGTGTGGGGGGAGAATTTTCACGAGGGCTACGCGCGCAGGCTCCAGGCCGCGGGCTTCTCGGGGAGGCGCGAGAACCCCGCGCGCGGCAGCGGCCGCATGGTGGTCTACCTCGCGACCCGACCCTGACATCGCGGTTGTCGTGGGCGGCGTCGAGGCGCTATCCACGGGGCGTGCGCGCCTACACCCTCGCCATCGCCCTCTGCCTCGCCG
>JAEYZO010000697.1 GCA_023428035.1 Pseudomonadota bacterium
GTGGGGGGCGTGTCCTTCGGGGGCGCGATGAGCAGGCCCTTGAGCTTGCTGTAGCGGCGCATCAGGAGGAGCAGCCCCGCGGCGCAGGCGAAGCCGAAGAGGGGAGAGACCACCAGCGAGAGTCCGATCTCGCCGGCCTTGCCCCAGTTGACCCCGTCGCCGAAGGCGTGGCCCGGGCGGAGGGAATTGGCGATCCCCACCCCGAGGATGGCCCCGATGAGGGTGTGCGAGCTCGACGCGGGGAGGCCCAGGTACCAGGTGCCGAGGTTCCAGAGGATCGCCGAGAGGAGCAGGGCGAGCACCATCGCGAGGCCGATGCCCGCGCCGCTCTGCACCAGAAGCTCCACGGGCAGGAGCTTCATGATCCCCAGGGCGACGGAGATGCCCCCGACGAAGACCCCGAGGAAGTTGCACAGGCCCGAGAGGATCACCGCCCGCGTGGGCTTGAGGGAGTTCGTGTAGATCACCGTCGCCACGGCGTTGGCCGTGTCGTGGAAGCCGTTCACGAACTCGAAGCCGAGCGCGATGAGGAGGCACAGCGCGAGGAGCAGCGCGCTCCCCGTGGAGAGGTCGTGGTCGAAGAGTGCGTCCATGGGCGGGGGCTCCCTTCTGCCCGAGGTCGACGCCCCGCTCCAAGTGCGATGCGGCGCGTCGGTGGCGCGCGGAGGGTAGGGGAGCCTCTGTGCCGGGGAGGTGACAAGCCCGTGGAGAGGCTCCAACCGGGGTGCGACGTCGTTCCCGCGCGTGGCGATGGGCCTACGCGCTGACCCCGGTCACGGTGAGCGCGCGCCGAGGTCCTCCGAACGAGGGCGCGGGTGCCACCCGGGGGTGGCGCCTGCGTAGGGTCTCACGCCGTTGATACTGCTGTTTTCGATGGGGCATCCTCCGCGCCCGCATGACCGCCGCGAGCCTCACAGAGTGTTCACTGCCTGACCAAGACGTCCCCGCGACCGTCGCGCCGACGCCCGCCGCGCGTGACGGCAGGGAGCTCATCGAGGCCTCGCGCCCCTTCGCCGTGGAGGACCTCTCGCGTAGCGTGTTCGCGTCGGTCACCACCCTCGGCGTGCTGCTCACCACCCTCGCCGGCGCGGTGGCGCTCCCCTGGTGGCCTGCGCGCATCGCGTCGATGGTGGTCGCCGGGCTCACCATCGTGCGGGCCTTCATCCTCTACCACGACGTGATGCACGGGGCGCTCTTCCGCGGGAACTCCCTCACCGCGCGCGTCGGCAGGGCTTTCTTCTCGGCCTTCGGCGTGTGGGTGCTCACCCCGCCGAAGGTCTGGAAGCAGACGCACAACTACCACCACGCGCACACGGCGAAGCTCGTGGGCTCCCACGTCGGCTCGTACCTGATGCTGACGCCGGAGATGTACAAGAAGGCCACCCCCGCGCAGCGCGCGGTGTACCGCTTCATGCGGCACCCGCTGAACATGGCGCTGGGCTACCTCACGGTGTTCCTCTGGGGGATGTGCCTGGGGCCCTTCCTGCGGGCGCCGCGCAAGCTCTGGGACTCGCTCCTGGCCTTCGTGCTGCACGCGGTCATCGTGACGGCGGTGTGGGTCACCCTTGGGCCGACGGCGGTGCTCACGGGCGTGGTGGGCCCCTACGTGATCGCCTTCGCGCTGGGCGCGTACCTCTTCTACGCGCAGCACAACTTCCCTGGGATCACGGTGCAGCCGCGGGAGAGCTGGAGCTACACCCGCGCCGCGCTGGAGTCGTCGAGCTACCTGAAGACCGGCCCGGTGATGGGCTGGTTCACGGGCAACATCGGCTACCACCACGTTCACCACCTCAACCCCACGATCCCGTTCTATCGTCTCCCTGAGGCCATGGCGGCGATCCCGGAGCTGCAGAACCCGCACACCACCTCGCTCGCCCCGCGCGACGTGCTGGCGTGCTTCGAGCTGAAGCTCTGGGACCCGACGCAGGGTCGGATGGTGGGCTACGAGGCCGTAGCCGAGTGAGCCGGGCCCGAGTTTTCGGGCATCGAACGACGAGGAGGCGGAGATGACCGAGGCAGCGGCGACCGATCGTGTCGTCATCATCGTGGCGATCGACTTCAACGAGCGGAGCCCGCGGGTCTATCAGGCCGCCGAGCGCGTGGCCTCGTCGGGCGCGGAGCTTCACCTGGTGACGGTGCTCGACGCGTCTCCGCCGCGCACCCAGTCGCAGATCGAGAAGGTCACCAAGGACATCGACGAGGCCGCGAGCCGGCTGCGGTCATGGCGGTTGGACCACGCGCGCACGAGCGTTCCGGCGGCGGCGCACGTGCGGGTGGGCGACCCGGCGGGGTCGATCCTGCAGCTCGCGGTAGACCTCGACGCCGACCTGATCGTGGTGGGCACCGAGGGCCGCGACGGGATCAAGCGCTTGATGCAGGGCTCCGTGGCCGAGGCGCTGGTGCGGCGCGCGGGGTGCCCGGTGCTGGTGGTGCGGGAGAAGGATTTCCGCGGCGCGGAGCCGTCGGAGCAGATCGACCCGCCGTGCCCGCAGTGCCTCGAGACGCGGCGCCGCACGCGCGGCGCGCAGTGGTGGTGCGACGAGCACAACAAGCCGCAGGAGCGCCCGCACCGCTACGGGCTGAGCGACTCCGTGGCGGACCAGATGCACGACTCCAACGTGATCCCCACGGGCATCCGGTTCTTCTGAGCGGGAGCGGGGGGAGCGCGGTGGCCCTACGAGCGAACGCGGCGCGTCGTGCGCCGCGGACGGGTGTCGGTGCGAGCACCCGCGTTCGCGCGAGGCGGTGGCCCTCACCCCCGGCCCCTCTCCTCAGCGTGAGCGATGGGGCGGTGGCCCTCACCCCCGGCCCCTCTCCCACGTAGTGGGAGAGGGGAGCGTCGAACACCGAAAACTGCGACTTCAATGGCTGTGTTCGCTGCGTGGCGGAGGGGCGGTGGACCACTGCCTCCCGTCGCTCTCACGGCCCACGACGGAACATCCCTCGGGGTCAACGGCCCCCCTCTCCCACTACGTGCTCAGGATTGACCTCATCTCTGGGAGCGGTTTGCGCGGGAATTCCCGAGTGACTCGCGAAGTCGGAGGGGAACGACCCGCGACGTCTGAGAGC
>JAEYZO010000708.1 GCA_023428035.1 Pseudomonadota bacterium
GGGCGGGGGCGACGACGTTGCCGCGATAGGCGACGTCGACGTCGGGTGTCACCGAGGGGTCGCGGCGCAGGTCGCGCAGCGCGAGGTCCCCCGCGGCGCCCTCGGCGCAGAGGAGCAGCCCCACCCCGAGCGGGGCGTAGCCGGGCCCGCCCCGGTCGAGCGGCGCGGGGACGTCCTCCTCCGAGAGGGCCACGAGGATCGAGCCGCCCTCCGACCCGAGCCACGCGCCGGCCTCGACCAGGGACATCGCGACGAGGTCGTCGCCCGCCGACAGCGCGGTCGAGAACCTGCGGTTGGAGAAGGCCACGCCGAAGAGCCCCATCGCGGCGTTGTGCACGCTGTTCTTGAAGCGGATGGGGGACGGCAGCCCGGCACCCTCCATCATCGCGAGGAGCGCGACGGCGGTCTGGATCTCGCCGAGGTTCGACGCGACCAGCGTAGGCGTCTGCGAGGGGTCGGCGCCGCCCGCCCGCGCGCAGCGGAGCGCCACGTCGATGGCCGCGCGTGAGGCGAGGCTCGCGCCGCGGAGGTGCTGCTTGTCGACGCCCTCGCACGCGGGCTGCGCCCCCGCCGCGCGCGACCAGGTCACCGCCGCGCGCGCGAAGCCCACGGTCTTCACGGCGCCCCCAGGAGCACGCTCGCGTTGCTGCCGCCGAAGCCGAAGGAGTTGCTGAGCACCCGCCGCACCCGGGCCTCGCGCCGCGCCGCGGTGACGTTCACCCGCACCCTCGGGTCGAGGGGGCGCGCGCGCAGGCTCTCGGGGATCACTCCCTCTTCGATGGCCGCGATGGAGAAGGCGGCCTCGATCGCGCCCGCGGCGCCGAGGGTGTGCCCGGTCTGCCCCTTGGTGCTCGCCACGGGCACCCGCACGCCGAAGACCTCGGCGATGGCCTCGGCCTCGACCTCGTCGTTGCGCGCCGTGCCCGTGCCGTGCGCGTTCACGTAGTCGACCTCGTCGGGCGCGACCCCCGCGCGCTCGAGCGCCGCGCGCATCGCGGCCTTGGCGCCCAGGCCCTCGGGGTGCGGCGACGACATGTGGTAGCCGTCGGAGCTCTCTCCCACGCCCAGGAGCCTCGCGGGGCCGTCGCCGTCGCGCGCCACCACGAAGAGCGCGCCGCCCTCGCCGAGGTTGAGCCCGTCGCGGTCGCGCGCGAAGGGCCGGCACGGGGTGGGCGACAAGATCCCCAGCGCGTGAAAGCCCCGGAGGGTCGTCTCGCAGAGGGTGTCAACCGCGCCCACGAGCACCGCGTCGGCGAGGCCCGCGTCGATGAGCCGCTGCGCGCTGGCGAAGACCTTTCCGCCCGAGGAGCACGCGGTGGAGAGCACGTAGCCCGGGCCGCCGAAGGCGTAGCGCGCGCGCAGGAGGTCGACCGCGGCGTGGAAGGCGTGGCGCTTCGCGAGGTGGTCCTCTCCGGGCAGCGCCCCCGAGGACCGCCACGCCCGCCAGGCGCGCTCGGTCTCGGCGAGGCCCCCCGTGGAGGTGCCGAGCACGGCGGCTACGCGCGAGGCGCCGAAGCGCCGTGTCACCGCGGTGATGGCCGGGTCGAGCTCGTCAGCGAGGGCCGTCACCATCCGACCAAGTCGGCCGTCATAGGCGCGGAGCGAGCCCGTCACCGCGGGGAGGTCGGGGTCGACCACGCCGCACACCGTCGCGAAGGGCAGCTCCACCGGCGGCGGGCGCAGCGGGCTGGTGCCTTCGGAGAGGGCCCTGCGGCTCTCGGCGACGGTCGCTCCGACCGACGAGCACACCGCGTAGCCGGTGATGGCAAAGCCGTTCACCCGGCGAGGCCAGCGCATCGTGGCGACTCTCTACACCACCCGTTCAAGGGGCTTCAAGGGCGGCGCTCGACTCCATGCGCACGCGGCTCCGCAGGCGCACCTGCCCCGGGAGCTGGACCGAGAACCACCCGCGGCTCTCGTCGAACTCGCCGCCCACGTTGGGCGTGATGAGGTTGCGCGTCGCGAGCACGGTGAACGACCAGCGCGAGCGGCGCCCGCCCGGCAGGGGGATCGGGTCGAGCTCGTCGAGGGCCGCGCGCACGGCCTCGACGGCGGCGCGGTCGAAGCCGCCGATGTTCGACGAGCGGGTGACCCGCACCGAGCGCACCGCGCCCGTGTCGGACTGCTCCACCTCGACCTCGGCGCGGGTGATCCTCACGTTGCGCCGCCACGACTCGTTGAAGGCGTCGCGCGGCGCGTGCCGCTGGTCGGGCCCTCGGCCCGCCACGCCGCCGATGGCCTCGATGGCGTCGGAGGCGCCGGCCACCCGCTCAGACATCTCGACGGCCTCGCGCTGCCGCTCGATGAAGCGCTGGCCGAGCATGCGGAGCGCGCGGTCGGGCGAGACGAAGCTCGACATCAGGGTCTCGGCCAGGTTGGGCACGCGCACCACGCCGGGCCGCCACACCTCGATCACGCGGCGGCGCACGCCCCAGAGGTAGGAGCGCACCCCGGGCGCGTCGGGGCGGCCGTCTCGCGACGCCTCGACGATGGTGCTCGACGCGGCCTCGCGCACTCGAGCGTCGCCGTCGCCGCGCGCGCCGCCGCCGCCGAAGACGTCGCGAGACTCGGCGCGCTCTCCCGCGAGC
>JAEYZO010000813.1 GCA_023428035.1 Pseudomonadota bacterium
GTGGGGGCCTTCGCCCTCGTCGAGCGAACGGCGGAGTTCAGCGCCGAGCTCGACGCGCTGCGCGCCGCCCTCGCGGCCTCGGCGCGCCCCCCGCCCGACGGGCCGGGCGCCGACCCGGAGCTCTACGAGCGGCACCTGCGGGCGCACACCAACCACCTCGCGGCGCTCGTGGGGCGGGTGCAGAGCGTGGGCGCGCGCTACGGCGCGCTGCTCGAGAAGACCACCGACGCCATCGCGCTGCTCTCCGTCGAGGGGGTGATCCTCGAGGTGAACCGCCGGTGGCCCGAGCTGATCGGGCTGGGCGCCGAGGCGCTGGTGGGGCGGCCCCTGAGCGACTTCGCGCCCGAGGGCTTCGCGGAGGACAACGCCCGGCGCTTCAGCGAGTCCGTCGCGAGGGGCGGTACGCGCGAGCGCTACGTGCCCGTGCGCCGCGCCGACGGCGCGACCATCTACGTGGAGTTCTCCAACACGGTGCTGGAGCAGGGGGGCGAGACCGTGGTGTTCGCCATCGGCCACGACGTGACCGCCGAGGTGCACGCCACGCGGGAGCTGCAGGCCGCCGAGGCGCGCTACCGGCTCCTGCTCGACCGCATCCCCGAGGTGGTGTGGACGGCGCGGCAGGCCGGGCAGGTCACCTTCGTCACGGGCAACGTCGCGCGGATCTTCGGCGTCGACCCCGAGGCCGTCTACGCCGACGGCGAGCGCTTCCTCGTCGAGGGCACGCACCCCGAGGACCGCCCGGCGCTCCTGGCGGCCTTCGAGGCGATGCGGGCGCGGAGCGAGCCCTTCGACGTGGCGTTCCGCTGGCGCCGCGGAGACGCGCCGTGGCTGTGGCTGCGCAACCGCGCCGTGGCCTCGTACGAGGTCGACGGCACCCGCTACGTCGAGGGCATGCTCTCGGACGTCACCGCCGAGCGGCGCCTCGAGGAGGCCTTCCGCCAGGCGCAGAAGATGGAGGCCATCGGGCAGCTCACGGGGGGCATCGCGCACGATTTCAACAACATCCTCGCGGCGATCGTGTCGAACACGTACTTCCTCACCGAGGCCCTCGACGAGGGCGACCCGCGCCGCGCCGACGCCGAGGAGATCCAGGCGGCGGCGGAGCGCGCCGCGGCGCTGACCCGGCAGCTCCTGGCCTTCAGCCGCCGGCAGGTGCTCGCCCCGACCTGCTTCGACCTCAACGCGACGGTGCGCGGCCTGGAGCGGATGCTCCGGCGGCTCATCGGCGAGGACGTGGAGCTCACGCTCCGCTGCGCCGACGGGCTCGGCAAGGTGCGCGCCGACGTGGGGCAGATCGAGCAGGTGGTGATGAACCTGGTGGTCAACGCCCGCGACGCGATGCCCACCGGGGGCCGGCTCAGCATCGAGACGTCCAACGTGGAGCTCGACGCGGAGTACGCGGCCTCGCACCCCGCGGTGACGCCGGGCCGCTACGTGTCGGTGTCGGTGGTCGACTCGGGCTGCGGGATGACCAGCGAGGTGCAGGCGCGGCTGTTCGAGCCCTTCTTCACCACGAAGGAGAAGGGCAAGGGCACCGGGCTGGGGCTCTCGACGGCCTACGGGATCGTGAAGCAGAGCGGCGGCCACATCGACGTGTACAGCGAGGTGGGGCACGGCACGGTGTTCAGGGTGTACCTGCCGAGGGTCGACGACTGCGTGGACGAGGTCGGTCGGGGCGAGGTCGACAAGCCCGGCGGCACCGAGACGATCCTGGTGATGGAGGACGACGAGCGCCTGCGCGCCGCGGTCACGCGCATCCTCTCGGGCAAGGGCTACCGCCTGCTCGTGGCGAGGGACGGGGTCTCGGCGCTGAGCCTGCTGAGCGCCGACCCGGGCCCGGTGCACCTGGTGCTGAGCGACGCGATCATGCCGGGGATGAGCGGCCCCGACGCCGTGCGCGAGGTGCAACGCATGTCGCCCGACACGCGGGCGCTGTTCATGTCGGGCTACACCGACCACGCGGTGCTGCGCGAGGGGGCGCTGCAGTCGCGGGTGAACTTCATCCAGAAGCCCTTCGCGCCGCACGCGCTGCTGCGCAAGGTGAGGGAGGTGCTCGATGCTTGACGGGAACGTCTCCGCGGGCGCCGCCCTGCTCGTCGACGACGACCCCGCGGTGCTGCGCTCCTACGCGCGGGTGCTCCGGGGCGCCGGCTTCGCGGTCGAGACCCTCACCGAGGGCTCGCGCGTGCCCGCGCGCCTCACGGAGTCGGACTTCGACCTGGTGGTGGCCGACGTCGCGCTGCCCGACACCGACGGGATCACGGTGCTCCAGACCGCGAGGGCCCTCGACCCCGACCTCCCGGTGGTGCTCATCACCGGCGCGGGCGACCTCCAGAGCGCGATGCGCGCGGTGGAGTTCGGCGCGCTGCGCTACCTGCTCAAGCCGGTGCACCCGGCGCTGCTGGCGCAGACCGCGCAACAGGCGCTCGCGCTACGCCACGCGGCGCGGCTGCGGCGCCGGGCCTTCGAGCTCTACGGGGCGGAGGCCCGCGAGGCGCCCGAGGGGAACTCCCTCGCCGCGCACCTCGACCGGGCCATCGAGGCGCTGAGGGTGGTGTACCAGCCGATCGTGTGGTGGTCGGCGCGGTCGCTCTTCGCGCACGAGGCGCTGGTGCGCTCCGAGGGCCCGGAGCTGCGCCGCCCCGACCAGATCTTCGCCGCGGCGGAGCACCTGGGGCGGGTGCACGAGCTCGGCCGGGCGATCCGCGCGAGGGTGGCCGAGGACCTCCGCCGCCCCGACGCCCCCGACTGCGTGTTCGTGAACCTGCACCCCTGCGACCTCGAGGACGACGAGCTGCGCTCGCCGTCGGCGCCGCTGTCGAAGCTGGCCTCGCGGGTGGTGCTCGAGGTCACCGAGCGCTCGACCCTCGACGCGGTGAGCGACCTCGGCGGCCGGCTCGGCGCGCTGCGCGCGCTCGGGTTTCGGGTGGCCGTCGACGACCTGGGGGCGGGCTACTC
>JAEYZO010000842.1 GCA_023428035.1 Pseudomonadota bacterium
CGCAGCGCCCCGCGCGCAGGCCCGAGCCCGCCGTCGCCGCGCCGGCGCCCGCCGCTCCGCCGCCGAGGGTCGAGAACCTGGTGCTCATCACCGTCGACACGCTGCGGTGGGACACCCACTACGCCGGCAACCCCAACCCCATCACCCCCAACATCGACAGGCTCGCGGCGCAGTCGGTGGTGCTCGACCGCGGCTACGCCATCAGCTCGTACACGGGCAGGGCCATCGGGCCCATGATGACCGGCCGCTACCCCACCGAGTGCCCGAGGGACAGCGAGCACTTCACCCGCTACACCGCGCCCAACGTCTTCATCGCCGAGCGCCTGAAGGACGCTGGCTTTCGCACCTTCGGCGCCGCGTCGCACTTCTACTTCGAGCCCCGCTTCGGCCTCGCGCAGGGCATGGACACCTGGGACCTCTCCGCGCGCCCCGGCGGCGACGGGCAGGAGACCACCAGCGCCGACCACCGCGTCGCCGACCGCGCCATCGCGATGCTCCAGGACCCCGCCAACACCCGCGGGAGGTTCTTCCTGTGGGTGCACTTCTTCGACCCCCACAAGCAGTACGTCGACCACCCCGAGCTGCCGCTCTTCGGCCGAGGGGAGCGCGCCCGCTACGACCGCGAGGTGATGTGGTCCGACCGCCAGGTGGGGCGCGTGCTCGACGCCCTCGACGCGCTGCCCGGTGGGGTCTCCTCGCGCACCGCGGTGGTGCTCACCGCTGACCACGGCGAGGCCTTCGCCGAGCACGGGATGTCGTGGCACGGCGTCGAGCTCTGGGAGGAGCTGGTGCGCGTGCCGTGGCTGTTCCGTGTTCCAGGGGTCTCTCCACGACACATCGCGACGCCGCGTAGCCAGGTCGACCTCGCTCCGACGCTGTGTGAGCTGCTCGGGATCACCGCGCCCGCGAGCGACGCGCCCGACGCCTTCTCGGGGCAGAGCCTCGCGGGAGAGCTCCGCGGCGCCGAAGCGAGCCCGCGCCCCGTGTACATCGAGCTCCCCGAGGGGCCGTACAATTCCCTCCGGCGCTCGGTGATCGACGGCGGGTGGAAGCTCACCGAGCGCGGCGCGCGGCGCTTCGAGCTCTACGACCTGACGACGGACCCCGGCGAGCGGAGCAACCTCGCCGCCACGAGGCCAGAGCAGCTCGCTCGGATGCGCGGGGTGATGGAGGAGGTGCGTAGCGCGCTTCGCCCCGTCACCGCCCCGCCGCGCCGTGGTGAATGACGCACGGTGTCGTTTGAGCGCGTATTGACCCGCACTCCGCGGTGGTCCAAGAACGCCGCGCCGCTGCGCTGAAGGCAACGCGCACACCGCGGCGAGAGGGCTTCATGTCGAACGATCGGTATGACTTCTTCAAGGTGATCCAGGACTACCTCGCCGCCGCGGCGCGGGTGGTCGACCTCGACCCGGCGGTGGAGCTCATGCTCTCGCAGCCGAAGAACGAGATCATCGTCCACTTCCCCGTGCGGATGGACAACGGCGAGGTGAGGCTCTTCAAGGGCTACCGCATCCAGCACAGCAACATCCTCGGGCCCTTCAAGGGCGGCATCCGCTACCACGAGAACGTCACCCTCGACGACGTGAAGGCCCTGGCGTCGATGATGACCTGGAAGTGCTCGCTGATGCGCCTGCCCTACGGCGGCGCCAAGGGCGGGATCAAGTTCAACCCGCGGCAGCACTCCAGCGCGGAGCTCCAGCGCGTGACCCGGCGCTTCACCCACGCGCTCGGGAGCAACATCGGCCCCGACTACGACATCCCCGCGCCCGACGTGGGCACCAACGCCCAGATGATGGCCTGGGTGATGGACACGTACATGAACACCGTCGGCCACGTGAACAAGCAGGCCAACCGCGGGGTCGTGACGGGCAAGCCCATCAGCGTCGGCGGCACCGTGGGCCGCGAGAAGGCCACCGGGCAGGGGGTCGTCCACTGCGTCACCGAGTGGGCGCGGGAGCGGCGCTTCAACCTCGAGGGCAGCCACTACATCGTGCAGGGCTTCGGCAACGTGGGCTCCCACGCCTCGGTGCTGCTCTCGCGCTTCGGCGCGTCGCTCGTCGCGGTGGGAGACCACTCGGGCTACCTGAAGAGCGCCGAGGGCTTCAACCCGCACAAGCTCACCGAGTGGGTGCGCCAGCGCGGCTCCATCGCGGGCTACCCCTCGGGGCAGGAGATCACCCGCGAGGAGTTCTTCGCCACGCGCTGCGACATGTTCATCCCCGCGGCGCTCGAGGGGCAGATCGGCGTCGAAGAGGCCAAGGCCCTCGACGTGAAGATGATCGCCGAGGGCGCCAACGGGCCCGTCACCCCCGAGGGCGAGAGGATCCTCCTCGACAAGGGCGTGGCGGTGATCCCCGACGTGCTCGCGAACTCCGGCGGCGTGACCGTGAGCTACTACGAGTGGGTGCAGAACAAGCGCTCGGAGTCGTGGGAGCTCGCCGACGTCGACCAGCGCCTCGAGCTCGCGATGAAGCGCACGTACGGCGAGGTGAGCGACTTCGCGAGGGAGAACGACGTCGACCTCCGCCTCGCGGCCTACGGCATCGCGCTCAAGCGCCTCCAGACGGCGTACCGCGAGCGCGACATCTTCCCCTGACGCCCGCGGGTCGTTTAGCGTCGAGGGCGTGACGCACGTCGAGGTCGCGCCCTCTGGATCCCTCTCCCCAGGCCTGCCCGAGGCCATCGTCGCGTGGTGCGAGGCCCGCTGCTTCACCGGCGTGCTCGACTTCGCCGCCGACGGCGCCGTGCGCGAGGTGCCCTTCCTCGGGGGCCGCGTCGAGGTGATCGCCGGCGCCGAGGACCCGGTGCTGCGTGACCTCGAGCGCTTCCTCTCGCTCACCGAAGGCTCGTACACCCTGACCCAGCGGCTGCCCTCGCTGGAGGGCTCGACGCCCGCGGGCTCGCTCTCGATCGCGGGGGAGCTCTCCCGCCACGCGCCCTCGTCGCTCATGGCCTGGTGCGAGAGCGCCGGGCTCGACGGGCAGCTCACGCTGGAGCGCGCGCCGAAGAGGTGCGTCGCGCGCTACGAGTGCGGCGAGCTGCGCTCGCTCACCATCGACGGGGCCTCGCCGGACAACGACGTGTCCGAGGTCTTCGGGTGGAGCGAGGGGCGCTGGGTCATCCACGCCGTGCCGGTGTTCCCGCGGGAGAGCTGGGACCCGTCGGTGATCCTCGGGCCGCCGCGGGAGGGCGAGGGCTTGCTTCACACGGTGGAGTTCGCGCTCGCGGAGATCCTCGACAAGCGCGCGTCGGTGCGGCCGTCGAAGCCCCTGCGCGCGTCGCTGCGCCCGGGCGCGCATCCCGAGGGGGTCGAGATCCCGCCGCCCCCGCGGGCGCCGAGGTTCGACCCCCCCGCGGGCAGCGCCGACACCACGGTGAAGGTGTATTTCGTCCAGGCGCGCGACGCCGCCGCGGTGCTCGCGCAGTCCGCCGCGAGGCCCGCCGTCAAGCCCGCGGTGACGGACGACGCCCCTCGCTCGCGGCCCGTCGAGATGGCGCTGTGGGCGGTGTTCGGCGTGTGCACCACGGTAGCCGTCGCGGGGGTCGTGCAGATGCTCCTGCGGGTGTAGGTCAAGCGCCCACCGCGGCAGCGACCCCACGCGCGATCCCGTCGCGAGTCCATCTACGATCGCGGCTCACCACACACGCGCCGCCGCGCGAGGAGCTCCCCCGATGGCTTCACGGTTCCCTTCACTCTGCTTCGCCGTCTTCGCGCTCGCGTGGGCCGCGGGCTGCACCGACAGCGCGCCCAGCGGCGGGACCACCGTCGACGCCGCGGTCGACGTCGCCACCGACGCGGGCATCGACGCGCCGCCCGTCGACAACGGGCCCTCCTGCGGCGCGGGGCAGGTCGTCTGCGCCGGGGGCTGCGCGTCGATCCAATCCGACAACGACAACTGCGGCGGCTGCGGTCAGCGCTGCGGGGCGTCGCAGCGGTGCTCGATGGGAGCCTGTCGCACCGTGTGCCCCACGGGGCAGAGCGCCTGCGCCGCGGGCGCGTCGGGCGACGACGGGGGCGCGGCCCAAGGCGAGGTCTGCGCCTCGCTCATGACCGACCGCGACCACTGCGGCGCGTGCGGCGCCCGCTGCGCGCCGGGCCAGGTGTGCTCCATGGGCGCGTGCCGGCTCGACTGCGCCTCGACGCTCACCACCTGCACCGGCGACGGAGGGCCGCGCTGCGCCGACCTCTCGCGCGACCCGAGCGACTGCGGCTCCTGCGGCCGCGCGTGCGCGACCGGCGAGGCCTGCGTGATGGGCGCGTGCGTCACCTCGTGCCCCGCGGGGCAGACCGCGTGCGGCGGGCTCTGCGCCGACCTCTCGAACAGCCGCCTCCACTGCGGGGCGTGCGGCAACGCATGCGCGAGCGGGCAGGTGTGCTCCATGGGCGCGTGCGTGACCTCGTGCGGCGCGGGGCTCACCGACTGCGCGGGCTCGTGCCGCGACGCGCAGACCGACCGGGCGAACTGCGGGATGTGCGGCCGCGCGTGCATGAGCGGCGAGGTGTGCGTCGCGGGGATGTGCCAGACGAGCTGCCCGGCGGGGGAGACCGACTGCGACGGCGCGTGCAGGGACCTGCAGAGCGAGCGGGCCCACTGCGGGATGTGCGGCAACGCGTGCCCCAGCGGGCAGGTCTGCACCGCGGGCGCGTGCGTGGTGTCGTGCGTGGTCGGGCAGACCGAGTGCGGAGGCACCTGCCGCGACCTGCAGACCGACCGCGCGAACTGCGGCGCGTGCGGAGAGGCGTGCCCCAGCGGGCAGGTGTGCAGCGCCGGCGCGTGCCAGGTGAGCTGCGGCGCGGGGCTCACCGACTGCGAGGGCGTGTGCCGAGACACGCGCACCGACGTCGCGAACTGCGGGACGTGCGGCCGAGCGTGCGCCGCGGGCGAGGGCTGCTC
>JAEYZO010000889.1 GCA_023428035.1 Pseudomonadota bacterium
CGGCGGGGCTGCGCGGGCTGCGGGGGCGCGGGCTGCGGGGCCGCGGGCGCGAGCGGACGTCGGGAGGGCTTCTTGCCGGTCACGCCGCGTTCCCTTCGGCGAGGCGGGCCTCGAAGACCTCGCGGCGCTCGGCGCGCGACCACGCGGCCTCGGCGGAGATGATCCCCGCGTCGACGAGGTCTTCGAGGGACTGATCGAGGGTCTGCATCCCCACGGCGCGGGAGATGGTCATGAGGCTCGGTAGCTGAAAGGTCTTCGCGTCTCGGATGAGCGTGCCCACGTTGGCGGTGCCCTTCAGCACCTCGACGGCGGCGACCCGCCCGCGGCCGTCGGCGCGCGGCACGAGGCTCTGCGACACGACGAACTTGAGGCTCTCCGAGAGCCCCATCCGCACCTGGGCCTGCTCCTCGGGCGGGAAGCTCTCGATGAGCTTGTCGACGGTGCCGACGGCGCTGGTGGTGTGCATCGTGGCGATGACCAGGTGGCCCGTCTCGGCGGCCATGAGGGCCATGCGGATGGTCTCGGCGTCGCGCATCTCGCCTACCATGATGACGTCAGGGTCCTGCCGCAGGGCCGCGCGCAGGGCGCGGGCGAAGCTGCCGGTGTGGCGGCCCACCTCGCGCTGGTTGATGAGCGCGGCCTTGGGCGGGTGTACGAACTCGATGGGGTCTTCGAGGGTGATGACGTGGTCGCGCCGCGACTCGTTCACGAGGTTCAAGACGGCCGCGAGGGTGGTGCTCTTGCCCGAGCCCGAGGGGCCCGTGACCAGCACGATCCCCTGGTGGTGGTCGAGCACCTCGCCCAGCTGGGGCGGCAGGCGCAGCTCCGCGAGCGAGGGCGGCCGCTCGGGGATCGCCCTGAAGGTCGCGCTCACCCCGCGCCGCTGCACGAAGGCGTTGGCGCGGAACCTCCCCCCGCCTGGCACCGGGTGGCAGAAGTCGACCTCCCCCGCGGCGTCGAAGGCAGCGAGCCTCGCGGCGTCGAGGGCCCCGCGCACCATGCGCTCGGTGGTGACGGCGTCGAGGGCCCGCGCGTCGAGCCGGTGCAGCTCACCGTTCACCCGGATCATGGGGGGCTCTCCCACGGTGACGTGCACGTCCGAGGCGCCGCGCGCGCGGGCGTCGGCGAGGAGCGCGTCGAGCTGAGAGTCCCCGGGCGGCGCGCGGGAGGTGCGCACGCGCCACTCGTCCGCCGGGCGCTGGGTGAACTCCGTGAGCGCGCGGGCCGCGCAGGCCTTCACGCCCTCGTCGGCGTCGGAGGTCGCGACGCGCTCCATCGCGCGGGCCACGCGCGGGTCTCGACTGTCGCTCAGCGCGAGGAGGGCCTGACGTCGGAGCGTGGGGCTGGCCTCGCGGAGCAGCGCCACCACCTGCCGCAGCGCCGCCTCGGTGCCCATCCGACCGAGGGCCTGCAGCGCCGCGGGGCGGACCGCGTCGTCGCGCAGCGCGGCGGCGAGGTGGGGCACGATCGCGTCGTCCTTGAAGCGCCCGAGGGTGTCGCAGGCCACGCCGCGGTTCCACGCGTCGCCCGAGCGCAGGAGGTAGAGCGACGACATCGACACCCGCGGGTCTTCGAGGTGCTCGCACAGCCGCAGGGCGAGGTTGCGGAGCCGCTCGTCGGCGCTCGCGAGGAGCGGCAGGGCGAGGGTGGTGAGCCGCGGGCCCCACGCGCGGAGGGCGTCGACGACCCGGTGCTGGGTGCGCTCGTCGGCGCCGCAGGCCGCCTGGAGGATGTCGTGGAGCACCAGCTCGGGCTGCCCGGTCGCGAAGAGGAGCTCGAGGAGCGCGGGGCGGGTGGCGTCGGGGCCCTCGAAGAGCGCGCGCAGGAGCCTCGGTCGGAGCTTGTCGGGGGTGGCCGCGGCGCAGGCGCGCAGGCCCCGCGCGGCGTGGGTGCGCACCGCCACGCCGTCTCGGAGCAGCCGCTCGAGGAGCACGGTCGCCAGCTCGCCCTGGGCGTCGGGTCGCAGGGTCGAGAGGGCCTCGACGGCGCGGGAGCGCACGCCGTCGTCGCGGTCGCTCGCGAGGGAGAGGAGCAGCGGCCGCATCGCCTCGGCGTGGCCTTCACCGAGGGCGCGCTGGAGGGCGACGGGGCGCAGCGCGGGGGGGCCCTCGCGGAGGCAGCGCTCGACCCAGGCGAGGCGAGACGGGCCGCGGACCTCGAGGGCGACCTCCCAGCCCAGGCGGCGGCGGGCCTCGACGGTCTCGCGGAGGATCGCGTCGAGGGGCGCGTTGAGCACCTCGGGGCGGAGCCGGCTGAGCAGGCGCACGGCGCCGCTGCGGGCGAGGCCCTGAAAGCCCGGCAGGTCTTGGAGGAGCCGCTGGATCCCGCGAAGGTCGGCGCGGGCGGTGAAGAGCGCCCCCGCGGCGTGGCGCGCGGCGGCGTCTGAAGTACCCAGGAGGGGAACGAGGTCTTCGGACTTCACCGTCCGGTCGTCGGCGAGCTCGGCGAAGACCTCGCCGCGTTCGTCGTCGCTGCGCCACTGCCCCTGGAGCGCGCGCTGCAGGGCCGACCGGTCGTTCTTGCCGAAGATCGCCATCGCGTGGACTGCGAGTATCGCCCCGATCGCCCGGGAGCGCGCTACGCATCCAGGGGCTCCCGGTTGTCGCGCGTTGCGGGGTCCGAGGCCGCGGCTGTTAGGGTCCCAGGGGTGACGCCGCTCGCCGCGAAGCTCGAGGGGTACCGGGTGTGGCTCGCGCACGAGCGCCGCACCTCGCCGAAGACGGTGGAGCACTACCTCCGCGACGTGACCTCGCTGGCCCGCTGGATCGAGGCGAACGCGGGGGAGGGGGCCGGCGTCGAGGCCATCACCGTCGCCGCGCTCCGCGGGTGGCTCGCCGAGCGGGCGCCGTCACGCACCGCCAGCACCCTCGCGAGGAACCTCTCGGCGGTGCGGACCTTCTTCCGCTACCTGCGCTCTCGGGGCGAGGCGAAGGTCGACCCCACCGAGACGCTCCGCTCGCCCAAGCTGCGGAGGAAGCTCCCCGAGACGCTGTCCCTGCCCGACGCGGGTCGGGTGATGAGCTCGCCCGAGCTCCGGGCCGCGCGCCCCGCGCGACGGAGCGACATCGCGTGGCTTCGACCCCGGCTCGCGCTGCGCGACGCGGCCATCGTGGAGACCCTCTACGGCAGCGGGCTGCGCGTGAGCGAAGCCGTGGGGCTCGACCTCGCGGACATCACGGGGCCGGTCGCTCGGGTGCGCGGCAAGGGCTCGAAGGAGCGCGTGGTGCCCATCGGGGCCGAGTGCCGGGCGGCCCTCGACGCGTGGCTGCGGGTGCGCCCGGACCTCGCGGCGGAGGAGCCCTGCGACGCGGTGTTCCTCTCGCGCGACGGCGGGAGGCTCACGACCCGGCAGGTGCAGCACGTCGTGCGCGACCTCGGGGCGATCGCGACGGGGGCCGACGGGGTTCACCCGCACGTGCTCCGGCACGCCTGCGCGACGCACCTCCTCGACGCGGGGGCGGACCTGAGGGTCATCCAGGAGCTCCTCGGGCACGCGAGCCTGGGCACGACCCAGCGCTACACCCACGTCTCGGTCGACCAGGTGATGAAGGTCTACGACGCCGCGCACCCCCTCGCGAAGGGCGCTACCCCGCGCCGCAAGGGCCCAGCCTGACCCTGTGAAAGGCCACGCCCGTGGGCGCGCGCACGGCCACCCCGAGCACCTCGCCGCTCCACTCCGCCGCGGGGATCGACGCGCCCTCGTAGCCCGGGAGCGCCACGGGCTCTCCCGCGGTGCGCCCCTCGGGGTCGATGACCCGGAGCATCACGCGCGATCGGCCCTCGCCTACGAGCTCGTAGGCGAGGGCGCTGTAGCCCTCGCCCACGGAGGTGAGGGACGGAGACTCCGCGCGGGCGTCGCCGTCGTCGAGGGCCCGCTCGGGCTCCAGGGGGTTGCCCCTCGCGCTCAAGCGCCGGAGGAAGATCCGCCACACGCCGTCGCGGAGCTCGCTCCACGCGACGATGAACTCGCGGCCGTTCCAGGCGACGTCGTAGCGGTGCGAGGGCTCGGCGCCCCCGAGGGGGGTGGAGTTCGCGCGGGTGATCGAGCCGCGGGCCTGGCCGTTGGCCTCCATGCGGGCGACGTCGATGGCGTAGACCTCGCGGCCCCAGGCGACGCAGGTGACGGCCCACGCCGAGCCCGTCCAGAGGAGGTTGGTGGCCGCGAGGCTCACGCTGGTGTTGAGCAGTCGCGTGGGCGGGCTGAGGGGCGCGTCCCAACGGTCGAGGGGCTGCGCGTAGAGGGACCAGCGACGGTCGAGCTCCCGCGCGGTCCACGCGAGGCCGAAGCCACGGCCGTTGGCGACGAAGCGCGGGTCTCCGTCGAAGCGCGCGCCGCGGGTCATGCGCCAGGGGCGACCCACCGCCGTGCCCCTCGCGTCGACCCGGGCCTGGTAGATGTCCCCCGCCTCGCGCACCCCGCCGGAGTACAGGACGCTCCAGCCCGCGCCGTTCCACGCGACGGTGGGGGTGCGCGCGACGAAGCGCCGCTCGCTCACCCGCAGCGGCGCACGCCCCGACGGTCGGTCGGGAGACGCCTGCGCGAACATCACCGCCTCCTCGCCGTCGATGACCTCTGACCACGCGACGCCGAAGCTCGACCCGTTCCACGCGACGTCGAGCGACTCGATGCCCGCACCCGCGGCGATCAGCTCCGGCGCCGAGCTCCGCCGCACGCAGCGGCCTGCGCTCACGGCGTCGACCGCCGGGACGTCCTCCAGGGGAGCCTCCGGCGCTCGGGGGCGGCGGGCTCGCCGCTGCGGCGACTGACACCCGGCGCCGAGGAGCGCGAGCGCGGAGAGCGCGGCCACCGCGGCGCGGGTCAACGCTCCGAGCCCTCCTCGCGCGCGTAGGCCTGGAGCTTGTTGTAGAGGCTCCGGCGCGACAGCCCGAGCGCCCTCGCGGCGCGCTGCTTGTTGCCCTCCATCGCGTCGAGCGTGAGGAGGATCAAGGCCCGCTCCACGGCGTCGAGGGTCGCGCCGGGCCGCGCGACGAGGGTGCCGTGGTCGACTCGGACGGCCTGCGCCCGCCCAGCCTCCGCGTCCGCGACGGCGCCGCGCTCCGAGCGCGCCCGCACGTCGACCCAGAGGTCGTCGGCGTCGAGCAGCTCGGCGGCGCTGAACACCGCGGCGTGCTCGATGACGTTGCTGAGCTCGCGCACCTTCCCGGGCCACGCGTGGGCCTGGAGCCTCGCGAGGGCGCGCGGGGTCAGCCCTCGCGCCGACGCGCCGAAGCGCGCGGCGAAGCGCCGGAGGAAGTGCGTCGCGAGCGCCTCGATGTCGCCCGGCCGGTCGCGGAGCGGAGGCACCGACACCGTCGCGACGTTGAGGCGATAGAAGAGGTCCTCGCGGAAGGCGCCGCTCGCCACCATCGGGGCGAGGTCGCGGTTGGTCGCGGCGACGACCCGCACGTCCGCCGCGCGCTCCCGGCGACCGCCGACCCGCGTGAAGCGGAAGGTCTCGAGCACCCGCAGGAGGGCGACCTGCACCGAGGGCTCCATCGTCGCGACCTCGTCGAGGAAGAGCGTTCCCCGCGCCGCGGCGTCGAAGCACCCCGGGGCAGACTCCACCGCGCCGGTGAAGGCCCCGCGCTCGTGGCCGAAGAGCTCCGACGCGACGAGCTCGCTCGGGATCGCCCCGACGTGGGTGGTGAAGAAGGGCCCTGACGCCCGCGGTGACAGCCGGTGCAGGGCGCGCGCCGCGAGCTCCTTGCCGCTGCCGCTCTCGCCGGTGATGAGCACCGTGACCTCGCTGCGGCCGAGCCTCCTGAGCCGGTTGTAGAGCGCCAGCATCGGGGGCGAGTCGCCGATGAAGCCCTCGAAGCCCTCGCTCGGGTCACCGCCCGCGGGAGGCGCCGCCCAGGACTCTCGCGCCGCCGCGGTGAGTCGGCCCGGGAGGAGCGGGAGGGGCACGCACGCGCGGGCCCCGTGACGGAGCGAGTCGATCGCGAGGTCGAGGCTCGCGGGTCGCGCGAGGGTGATCACCGGCGGCGCGCCCTCCGAGGAGGAGAGCTCCCGCGCGAGCGCGAGGGCCTGGTCGCCGAGGGTGAGGTCGACCACGACGAGGCGCGTGCCGTCGGCGCGGGACTTGGCGAGCGCGGAGCGGGCCGACGCGGCGAAGGCCGTGACGAGGCCGAGGTCGATGAGCTGCGCGCGCACCGACTCGAGGGTGTAGGCGTCGGCGGTCACGCAGAGGGCGGTGGCGCCGTCGAGGGGCTCGTCGCGGTTCACTTCGGCCGGGTCCTCGCGGCATCGTATCGGTAGACGGTCGACGCCGCGCGGTCGTCGTGGGAGTAGCAGCCGATGCCGACCAGGGAACGATACGCGTGGATCTGCACGAACCGCCGGCCTGACGGGCACCCGAAGGGGTCCTGCGCGGAGCGCGGCAGCGAGGCGCTGCACGGAGAGCTCAAGAAGGCCGTCGCCGTCGCGGGGCTCGCGGGGCGCGTGCGCGTGATGACCACGAGCTGCATGGACCTGTGCGAGCACGCGGCGTCGGTCGCGGTGATGCCCGACGGGGTGATCCTCGGAGGGGTGACCTCCGACGACGTGCCGGCGATCACCGAGGGCCTCGCGGAGGCGGGCGGCGTCGCGGCGCACCCGAGCCTCGCCGCGAAGCGGGTGCCGAGGGACGGCGACCCGTCGTGAGGGCGCCCTCGGTGATCGTGC
>JAEYZO010000918.1 GCA_023428035.1 Pseudomonadota bacterium
CGCCCGGCCATGCCCACGGAAAGAGCCCCAGGAGGTGCGTGACCCGCCTCGCCTCGTCGGTGGAGAAGCGGTACCGCTTCATCCACGCGAGGGCCTCGGCCGCGGGCACGCCGAGGAGCAGCGCCGCGAGCCGGAGCGCCGGGTCCGACCTCGGGGCGGCGTCGACGCGCGCCATCGCGGCGGCCCACGGCTCACCACGGAGCGCCGGGAGCACTACGTCGATGATGCCCCCGCGCAGCATCACCTCGAAGGCCCGGGAGGGCTCTCGCGCGCGCAGGGTCTTCATCCACTCTTCGCGCACGCGCTCGGCGCTCACCCTCCGGAACACGCCCATCGCCCCGGGGATCGCGGCCTCGGTCGCCGGGTCGAGGGTGAACCCCAGGCTGGCCACGAAGCGCGCGCCGCGCAGCACGCGCAGGCCGTCTTCGCCGAAGCGCTTCGCGGGGTCTCCCACCGCGCGGAGCACGCGACGTCGCAGGTCGCCGAGGCCGTCGAAGGGGTCGACCAGGAGCTCGCCCACGGGGTCGTAGGCCATGGCGTTGACGGTGAAGTCTCGCCGCGCGAGGTCTTCGGCCACGTCGCGGAGGAAGCTCACCGCGTCGGGCCTGCGCCCGTCGGTGTACGCGCCCTCGCCGCGGAGCGTGGTGACCTCGAAGTGCGCGCCGTCTCGCACCACCGTCACCGTGCCGTGCGCGATGCCCGTGGGGATCACCTTGCGGAAGGTCTCGACGACCTCGTCGGGGGTCGCGCTGGTGCAGATGTCCCAGTCGGCGACGTCGCGGCCGAGGAGGTGGTCGCGCACGCAGCCCCCCACCACCCAGGCGCCGTGCCCCCTCGCCCGCAGCGCGTCACAGGTGGCTCGCGCCGCGGCGGGGACCGCGGCCGGGTCGAAGCGCTCCCTCACGACGGCCCCGACGATCCGCCGGTCGCCGCGTAGCCCTCGGGGGGCGTGGGGTCAGCGTCGACGACGTAGGGGTCGAGCCCGAGCGACGACGCGCGCTCGGCTCGCTGGAGCCCGGGGTTGGTCGCGGGCGACGGCGCGCGCGAGGGCATCTCGCGCGAGGAGAAATCCCGGGTGTCTTTGTACAGCTTCGCGTAGAGCGCGTCGGCGCGGGCGCGGAGCCGGTCGATCTCGGCCCGCACCTCGTCGGTCATCTGCGCCTCGGGCGTGGAGGCCAGGTGCTCGGCGTAGGTGCGCGCGGTGCGGGCGACCTCGATCTCGGCGCCCAGGCCCTCGAAGAGCGCCAGCGCGTCGCGCAGGAGCCCCGACGCCCGCTGCCCCTCGGCGGTCTCGACCCCGTGCACCGAGAGCACCTCCGCGAGGGAGCGCCGCGCGACCCCGACGTGCACCCGCGACCGGAGCTGCTCGGCGAGCTCCAGCGCCGCCTCGAGGTGACCCAGCGCGAGCCCGATGTCGCCGTTGAGGAAGTGCGCCTTGCCCAGGCCCCGCCGCGCCTCCGACAGCAACAGCTTGTCGCCGAGCGACGCGCACAGGCCCTCGACCTCCGTGAGGATCCGCAGCGACTCGCCGGCGTTGCGCAGGTGGTAGTGCGCCTCGCCTACGTTCAGGAGCAGCACGGCCTGACGCCGCCGGTCGCCGATCTCCCGCGCGATCTCGAGGGCGTCGCTCCACAGCGCGATGGCCTCGGCGGCGTCTCCGCGGTCGCTGTAGATCGTGCCGAGGTTGTTGAGGGTGACCACGAGCCCCTGCAGGTCGCTCACCTCGCGGCGCAGGTCGCGCGCTCGGATGAAGGCGTCGTGCGCGGCGCGGTACTGCCCGCTGTCCTGGTAGACGAGCCCGAGGTTGTTCAGCGAGAGGGCGATGGAGCGCTTGTCGCCCTGCGCCTCGCGGCGCTCCAGCGCGTCTTGCAAGAACCGCTGGGCCATCTCGTAGTTGCCGCGGAGCCAGTGGGTCTTGCCGATGTCGTCGTAGCTCGCGGCCACCCCGCGCTCGTCGCCCGCGGCCTCGAAGAGCGCGAGGGCGGTGCCGAGGTGGCGCATGCACTCGTCGAGGTTGCCCATGTCGCGGTGCACGCGGCCGACGCGGTTGTGCGCCGCGCCGCCCTTGGAGCGCAGGTCGAGGCGCCACGCGAGGGAGAGCATCGCGTGGAAGTGCACCAGCGCGTCGTCGTTGCGCCCGAGGAGAGCGAGCACCTCGCCCGCGTGGTGGTGCGCGTCGAGGCGGAGCCCGATGTCGTGCTCGCCCAGGAGCTCCAGGCCGCGCTTGTAGTGCGCCACGCTCTTCTCGTTGGCCCAGCGGGCCCGCGCGCTCTCGGCGCTGGAGAGGTAGCAGCGCGCCGCCCGCAGCGGCCGGTCGCCCCGCTCGTAGTGCCGCGCGAGGAGGTCGAGCTGCTCCTCGTTGCGCTCGACGAAGCGGAACTCCAGCCACTCGGCCAGCACGAGGTGCAGGGCCGTGGCGTCTTCGGGGGCGATGAGCGCCGCGAGCTCCTCGCGCTCGGCGGGGCGGCGGAAGGCGTACTCCTCGTCGCCGGGGATCGCCCCCCCCCCCCCCGCCCCGCCG
>JAEYZO010000920.1 GCA_023428035.1 Pseudomonadota bacterium
GTGGGGGAGCCGGCCGGGCGCATCTGGAGCGGCAATCCGGCATGGCCGTGCCGCGCCAGCCAGCTGCGCGTCGGCTGCTCGTCGATCGCGGGGCGCCCGGTGATCACCACGGCCCGCTCGGCCGAGAAGTGCGGCAGCGCGGCGAAGGGCGCGAGCTCGGCGCGGCGGGCGAGCGCGGCGCAGAGTCGCGCGACGCGGATTCGACCGCCCGAGTCGTCGGGGGCGGGCAGGTACGGCGCCAGGACGGCGACGCGAGGGCGACGTGGCGAGGCTGGACCCATGCGGGGGGTTGCGATAGATACCCGAGCCGACCATGAACGCGAACGGAGCGGTGATTCGCTCCAAACGCACACGGAGAATCCCAATGATCGCCCTGACCGACATTGCCGCGAACAAGGTGAAGGAGATCGCCGCCGCCGAGGGCCTCGAGGGCCAGGGCCTGCGCGTGCAGGTGAAGGGCGGCGGGTGCTCGGGCTTCCAGTACGACCTCTACTTCGACGAGACCTCCAGCGATATGGACCAGGTCGTCGAGTCGCACGGAATCCAGATCTTCATCGACCCCCTCTCGCTCCAGTACCTGGAAGACACGCAGATCGACTACGTCGAGGGCCTCCACGGCGCGGGCTTCAAGTTCGAGAACCCGAACGTGAAGGGCACCTGCGGCTGCGGGTCATCGTTCTCGGTCTGAGCGCCTCCCTCACCCCCCCTTCAGCCCCGGGCCCTGGCCTCGAACTCCTGCGCGGCTTCGTGCAGCGTGACGAAGGCGTAGCCGCGTCGTTGGAGGTCCTCGACCACGACTCGCAGCGTGCGGAGCTTTCGCTCCACCGGCACGCGCACGTCGGGCTGGTGAGGGAGCAGCGCTTCGAGGCCGTCGGTCGCGTCGAGCACGTCGATGCCGTGGAGCTCGAGGTTCACCAGCGGTCGACCCGACACCTGCGCCGTGAGGAGCTTCACCCGCTCCGGCCCCGCGAGCATCACCGAGGTCCCGATGAAGGGCAGCCGGGCGAAGCGGGTGACCCCGATGGGGAGCTCGACCATCGGGCCCTCACCGGGCAGTGAGGTCCAGTAGGGGCGCGAGGGGAAGTACGGGTCGGCCGGGGCGGCGAGCACCGCGGGGGTGTCGACGATCGAGCGGGAGCTGCGGCCGCGGGCTGTGATGAGCCCGATGGCCGCGGTCTTCGCGGCCCAGTACGCGGGGGAGGGGAAGACCGAGCTGTCGTAGTAGACGCCCTCGTCAGAGAGGACGTCGAGGAGCGCGTCGGTGGTGGTGTACCCCGGCGCGCGAAACCCCGACGGCTTGAAGCCCTGCGCGCGCGCGATCGACTCCGCGCCGAGGCGCACCTCGTCGCGCATCGCGTCGCGGTCGAGGCGCGTGAGGTCGTAGCGGTGGTTCTGCGTGTGGTTGCCGAGCTCGTGGCCCTCGTCGGTGAGGGCGCGGGCCTGGGCGATCGCCGCGGGGTGGTCGAGGTCGCGACCGATCACGAAGAAGGTGCAGGGCACGCCGAGCTGGCGAAAGAGCTCCCGCAGCCGGGGGACGGCGCGCTCGTAGACCGCGTGGGCGGAGCGGCCCTCGGGCATCGGGAGGCCGTGGATGGCGTGGTAACAGGGGATCTCGTCGAGGTCGACGGAGAGGGCGCAGAGCTTCATCGCGGGACGGTGACGTTGACCGAGCTCGAAGGCTTCAGCCAGCGCTGAGCTCGGTGGGGTACTCCGCGGCGCTCGCCGAGGGGACCTCGGGGAGGTCGTCCCACGCGGGCTGCTTGCGACCGTGACGGTTGACCACCGCGGGCGGGCGGAGGTGACCGAGGCCATACAGGATCCCGTTGATCGTCGCCCAGCGACCCCCGTGGAGGGCGCGCAGCCGACGGTCGTCGACGCCGCGGGGGCGCGGGCCTCGCTCGTCCATGTTCCGCCGGGCGGCCTCGAAGGCCTCGAGGAAGCGCTCGACCATGCGGTGCGGCGCGGAGCGCTCCCGGGCGAGGGTGGCCGCGTTCGCCGCGAAGGTGAGCCGCCGGCGCGGGTGACGGAGGAGCGAGACCACCGCGCGCGCGAAGCGCCAGTCGGCCATCTCGGCGTCGGGGCCCGGCTCGACGAGCAGGCCCGAGACCTCGTCCTCGACCTGCTGCGAGACGCCCATCTGGTCGGCGAAGGCCACCACCGGGAGGCCCGACCACAGGGCCTCGCTCACGACCTGGCCGTAGGTCTCCGAGAGCGAGGTGTAGAGGAACAGGTCGGCGTGCCGGTACCAGGTCGGGAGCTGCGTGACCGGGAACTCCCCAGGGAAGTGCGTGCGACCCTCGACCCCGAGCTCCTTCGCGAGGGACTTGAAGAGGTCGTGGTCGGGGCCGTCGCCGACGAGCGTGAGCGTCGCGTCGGGCATGGCCGGAGCGACCCACCGGGCGAAGATCTCGATGAGCCGCTCGACGGCCTTCTCGCGGGTGTGTCGGCACACCACGAGGAGGCGCATCCCCGGCTTGAAGTGCTGCGGGAAGGGGTCGGGGCCCGCGGGCTGGTCGAAGATCTTGGGCTCGACGCAGCGGGGGATGACGTGGATGGGAGACTCCACCCCGCGCTCCTGCCAGTAGTCCTTGAGGCCCTTCGAGAGGACGATGAGACCGTCGCTGCTGTTGTAGACCTTGGAAGACGTCCCGTCGGCGAGGCGCAGGAAGGTCTTCTGGAACATCCAGTGAGCGGCCTTCGAGTGGTGCAGCGACTCGGGCATCACCACGGGGTACACGCTCGGCAGGTGCACGGTGTTGACGCACAGGAGCGGCGTGCCCTTCGCGTAGCGCATCCAGAGGCCCAGCTCCATGAGCTCCGAGGCGGTCTGGCCGAGCACCAGGTCGAAGTCCCAGGACTTCGCCTGCTCGAGCACGCCCTCGAAGGGCATCGGGATGTACACCCCGGGGTGGTTCCGCAGAGGCAGGCTCGGCAGGCAGATGTGCCGCTCAGGGAGGTCCCCGGGCCTGGTGTCGGGGTCGCTCGGCCCGATGACCGTGACCTCGATGCCCTGCTTCGACAGCTCGCGGTAGAGGAACTGCGTCGCGAAGGTGGCCCCGTTCGCGTACGGCAGCCGCACGTAGTCACTGAGGATCGCCACGCGCTTCGGGCCGCGCCCGCTCGCCCGACCCCTCTTCAGAAACCCGCTGAGTGCATTCATCGTCCGCGTTCCCGTGCGACTGGTGACTTCACTTCTGCTACTCGTCTCGACCCCGTGAAGGTCATCGATCTCGCGGAGTTCTTCTCCGAACGGGGCGGCGGAGTGCGCGCGTACCTAACACAGCTCCTCCGAGAGGGGGCAGAACGCGGCCACGCCGTGACGGTGATCGCGCCCGGCCCCCGTGACGAGTCGCAGTCCGACGGCCTCGCGACGCTCATCCGCCTCGCGGGACCCCCGATGCCCTACGACCCGAGCTACCACGCGCTCACCCAGTGGAAGACCGCGCGGGCCCTGGTCCGTCGCGAGCGCCCCGACGTGCTCCAGGCCTCGTCTCCGTGGATCGCCGCCCCCCTCGCGGCCTCCATCGCAGACATCCCGGTGCGCGTCCTGGTGCTCCATTCCGATCCGATCGGGACCTATGCACGGCCCGTGCTCCAGCGCTCCCTTGGCATATCCGGGGCGCGCGTGGCCCTCGCGGGGCCCTACCGCGCCCTCGCTGCCCTGGCCTCCCGCTTCGACGCGACCGTGGTCGCGGGCCGTTGGCTGGGCGACCGACTCACCGACGCGGGCGTCCCGAAGGTGCGGGTGGTGCCCTTCGGCGTCGACCGCCGCGGGCTCGGGCCCCCGCGCGCGGGCCCCCCCAAA
>JAEYZO010000927.1 GCA_023428035.1 Pseudomonadota bacterium
CAGGCACGCGCCGTCGAGGGCGAGCGCGTCGACCGGACAGCGCGGCGCCGGCAGGCACACTCCGTCGAGCCGCTCGGTGGGGCACTCGGGGGTCACGGCCACCACGGGCTCGACCCTGCGCGGCGCGGGCGCCGTCGCGGCGCGGGTCACCCGCTCCACCGGGAGCCACACCAGCGGGGCCACCGCCAGGGCTGCGTAGGCCGCGCGCATCGGTCGCATCGGGTGCCGCATCGCCGTAGGCGAGTCAACGATGTGGTGGGGGCGGGGCATTCCCGGGGCCGCGGGGCGACGACTCGGACCGTTGACCGCGCGCCCCCTCCACTCCTCCTTCGGCGCCGCGCTCGACGAGCGCCCGTGAGGGGAGCCAGGTCGCCCGCGACGAGCCCTCGCGTCGCTGTACCATCGCGCGTCATGCGCCGCTCCACAGCGATCCTCGCCGCGCTGGTCGCCCTCCTCACCGCGTGCGCCGACGAGCCCGCGGCCCCGGTGGAATTCCAGCGCTACGTCCCGCCGGCATCATCGGCCGCGAGCATCGCGCACCGCGCGGGCATCACTCGCTACCTCGGCACGGCGCGGCCCGCGAGCACGACCACCACGAACGGAGTGACCACCTTCACCTTCGACCCCGCCGACGGCCCGGTGTGCATGCGGGGCGGCGAGTACCGCGCCTCGGTGCGCGAGGGCGCGAGCGACGACCTTCTGATCTTCCTCCAGGGCGGGGGAGCCTGCTGGAGCGACTTCTGCCTCGCGGTCACCGCGGCGCCCGCGATCATCCCGCCGATGGACCTCCTGCGCACCACGCCCGAGGGGCCCATGCGCGACTTCGACGTGCTCTACCTCCCGTACTGCGACGGCTCTCTCTTCGCGGGCGACCGGGTCATCGACGAGGACGGCGACGGCACCCCCGACCGGCTCCACCGGGGTCTACAGAACCTCTCCGCCGCGCTCACCGCGGGCTACACCCGCTTCCCGAAGCCGCGTCGGGTAGTGCTCGCGGGTAGCTCCGGGGGCGGCTTCGGCACCATCCTCGCGGCCTTCCTGGTGCGCTACGTCTACCCCGACACTCCCCTCTACGTGATCAACGACTCGGGGGTCGGCGTCGCGCGCGCGGGCGACGACGCCTTCCTCGGGCGCATCCTCGACGAGTTCGGCGCGCGGGGCTTCATCCCGAGCGACTGCGCCGACTGCACACGCAACGGTCACATCACGGGGCTGGTGCGCTACCTCCTCGACCACGACCCCAACGTGCGCGTGGCGGCGCTCTCGTCCTGGTATGACTTCATCATCTCGGGGCTGTTCCTTCGCATGGAGCCCGCGGCCTTCCGCGACGCGCTCGCCGCCGAGACTGGGGCCATCCACGCCGCGCACCCCGACCGCTACCGCCGCTTCGTCTACGACGGCCAGGGGCACACCGCGCTCCTCGGCACCCCCGCGGGCGTCATCGGGAACAACCTCCGCGCGGTCGAGCTCCCCCCCGACTTCGCCTCGCAGCTCGCCTCGGTGCGCATCGAGAGCATGTACAACCTCACCGTCAACGGAGTCTCCGCCGCGCGGTGGGTCGCCGCGATGCTCGCCGACGACAGCGCCCGCTGGGACGACCGTGTGCAGACCGCCGGCCCGCCGCCCGCGCGCATGAGCGCGTCGCCGTAGCGGAGCGCTTCCACAACGCCGCGCGGTGGGTGAGAGTCCCCGCTCCCCACACACCCGAGAGTTTCCATGGCGAAGACGAGCGAAGGCGAGGCACGGCACACCAACACCACGGGCGCGGCGAGCGTGATCGCGGGAGCGCTCGACCGGGTGAACGGGCTGCGCGCGCGGGTGACGCAGGGCGTGTCGCCGACCGCGTGGGCGCTCGCCTACGCCGACTGGGGCGCGCACCTCGCGCTCGCTCCATCGAAGCAGCTCTCCCTCGCGGGCAGCGCGATCACTGGCGGGGTCAAGGTCGCGCACTACGCCGTGGCCTCGACGCTGGGCCTCGAGGCGACCCCGCCCGTGAAGACCGACCGGCGCTTCGCGGCGCCCTCGTGGCAGCGCTGGCCCTTCAACGTGATGAGCCAGTCATACCTGGTCTCCGAGGCGTGGCTCCGCGAGGCCGCCACGAGCGTGCCCGGCGTCTCGAAGCACCACGAAGACATGGTGGCCTTCGGCTTCGCGAAGGCCAGCGAGGCGACGTCGCCCGCGAACTTCGTCACCAACCCCGAGGTGATCGACCGCACCGTGAAGGAGCGCGGGAGGAACCTCCTCCGCGGCGCGAGGCACCTCTATCAAGACGCGAAGCGCACGATCACCCGCGCGCCCGTGCCGCCCATCGAGGGCTTCGAGGTCGGCAAGGACGTCGCCGTCACGCCCGGAAAGGTCGTGCACCGCACGCGGCTGATGGAGCTGATCCAGTACGCCCCCGAGACGCCCACGGTGCACGCGGAGCCGGTGCTCATCGTGCCCGCGTGGATCATGAAGTACTACATCCTCGACCTGATGCCCGGTGACTCCTTGGTGAAATACCTCGTGAGCCGCGGCCACACGGTCTTCATGATCTCGTGGAAGAACCCCGGACCAGCGGACCGCGAGCTCGGCATGGACGACTACCTCTCGCAGGGCGTGATGGCCGCGCTCGACGCGATCCGGGCCATCGTCCCAAACGAGAAGGTCCACGCGACGGGCTACTGCCTCGGTGGGACGATCCTGGCCATCGCGGCGGCCGCGATGGCGCGCGACGGCGACGACCGGCTCGCGAGCGTCACGCTCTTCGCCGCGCAGGTCGACTTCCGCGACGCGGGGGAGCTCAGCGTCTTCATCGACGAGCCTCAGCTCGCGGCCCTCGACGAGTCGATGCGCGCGCGCGGCGTGCTCGACGCCGGGCAGATGGTGGGGGCCTTCGTGGCGCTTCGCGCGGGGGACCTCCAGTGGGGGCGCGGCGTGCGGCGCTACCTCCTCGGCGAAGACGACGCGTTCAACGACCTCATGGCGTGGAACGCCGACCCCACGCGCATGCCCTACCGCATGCACTCCCGCTACCTGCGGCAGCTCTACCTCCAGAACGAGCTCGCCGAGGGGAAGTACGTCGTCGGGGGCCGCCCGATCAGCCTGAGCGACCTTCGCGTACCGATGTTCGTCGTGGGCACCGAGCAGGACCACGTCGCCCCCTGGCGCTCGGTCTACAAGGTTCACCGGCTGGTGCGCGGCGACGTGACCTTCGTGCTCACGAGCGGCGGTCACAACGCGGGCATCGTGAGCGAGCCCGGCCACCGCGGTCGGCGCTTTCGCGCGAAGCTCACGCGCGCGACCGACACGTACACGGACCCCGACGCCTTCATGAAGACCGTCGCCCCCGTCGAGGGCTCGTGGTGGGTGACCTGGGACGCCTGGCTCGCCGCGCGGTCTCACGGCGACGTCGCCCCGCCGAGCATGGGCGCGAAGGGGTATGAAGCGCTCTGCGACGCGCCGGGGACCTACGTGCTGGAGCGGTAGAGGCTCCCCAGGGCCTCGCGGTGAGGGCGACGCCTCGCGCGGCGCAGCCGCGGGTGCTCGCTCACGCTGGGGTGAGGCGGTACAGACCTCACGGCGCCTTCGGCTTCACCAGCTTGGCGCCGATGACGGCGGCGGCGATCAACAGCGGGATCATCACCACCCCGCAGCAGACTCCGGCGACCGCGAACGAAGCGCCCAACCCCTTCAGCGCGATCTCTTCATTCGGGACGACCCGCCGACGGCCGTCGTCGTAGGTGCAGGTCCACTCCTGCTGATGGCCCGTGCCGCCGGTCGAGCTCGTCGTGACGCGCCCGTGGTTGTACTGCCTCCGCTCGATGGACACGGCGCCCGGGCAGACCACCCAGCCCGTGAGCGCGTTGAAGACCGGCGGGACCCCCGCGATCACGGCGCCCCCGACAGGGACGAAGAACAGCATCGAGCTCCCCCCGATCAGCGCGACGAGCGACGCGCCGATCAAGGCACCATGCCAGCGCTTCATGCCGCTCCTCCGCGGATCACGGACCTCGGGATGGGAAGTTCAAGCGCGCGTCAGGGGAGGAACGGCGACGCGCGCGGCAGCTCGTCCGGGCGCTCCGCGGCGATCTTCGCCATGACGTACGGGGCGAGCGCCTCGAGCACCTCGATGTCGTTCACGTTCTCGTCGCAGCGCGACACGTCGTAGTGGCAGAGCGTCCCGTAGGGCACGCCGTCGGCGGTGGAGAGCAGCGTGCCGCAGTACGAGACCACCGGGCTGTTCGTGCGCGGGGCGAAGCGGGGGTCGCAGCTCGCGTCGGTGAACACGATCGACTGCTTTCGCTCCCCGACGAGCACGCAGTACGCGTCCTCCATGGCCACGTCGGGGCCGCGGAGCATGCTCGGGTCGAACGCGTCGACGAGGAAGACGTTGCGCAGCGTCGGCGGGTCGTACCGATAGATACCCGTGTAGCGGTGCGGCGTGCGGCTGTTGAGGAGGCGCAGGAGCGCGTGGACCCCCTGCTCGTCGAGCACTCGACGCCACTTCACGAGGAGGTCGTGGGACCGCGCGCTGGCGTTCGACATCATGCGTCGGATGCTACGCGAGCGCCCCCGACAGGTACACCGCTCCCGCCTGCGCGGCGGAGGGCGAGACAGAGCGGTCTTCGACAGACCGCGGCGACGTCCCGTCCCCTCCGCCCGAGGGTGCGACCCATCCCGTCGGTAGGTCCACCCATCCCCTCGATGGGTTCAACCCATCCGATCGATAGGTCCACCCATCCCCTCGATGGGTCCAACCCATCCGATCGATAGGTCCAACCCACCCCCTCGATGGGTCAACCCATCCGATCGATGGGTCGAGCCCATTTCTCGTGCTGTCTCGGTCACTTGCAGAGATTCGACAGACGCGACGTCGGTTTTACCACCCGATTTTCGACCCTCGCGACCTGTAGCTCCTGAAAGGAGGGTGCAGCCATGGCACACCGCAACGGCGCCCCTGTCGCGACCAGCTCTCGTTCGTCTGTCTCCTCTCCCTCGCCCGTCACCCCCAGCGTCGTGGTCGACGACGCGGACCTCGGAGGTGTCCAGCGCCTCCGCAGCGCGGCGCTGATCGCCCCCGAGACCGTACCCGCCCCGCCGGTCGGGGCCGTCCCCGTCGACGTGGCAGAGCGGGTGTCGCAGCTCTCCCGCGTGGCGGGCAGCAACGTCTCCGAGCTCGTCGACGCGCTCGACCACGTCGCCGAGAACCCGGCCGTCTGCGCGGGCTCGCCCAACACGTCAGAGCGCGCCGCGCGCATCGCCGACCGCATCCGCACGTCGATGGAGACCGAGTCCCGCCTCGTGGACGCGCTCGCGGTCACCCGGCAGCAGCGCGCCATCGCGGTCTCTGACGGGCACAAGCTCGTCGTCGACATCGCCGACGACGTGCGTCACGGCGCCAAGCGCGACCCCGCGATCACGCAGCGCCACGCGCCGGTCGTCTCCTACGCCGCGCTCCCCGCCGAGGCGGTGAAGAAGGGCCTCGCCCGCACCCGCGCCGCCAAGGCGAAGGCCGCGAAGAAGGCCCAGCGGCCCAACGGAGAGAAGCCCGAGGGCTGAGCTCTCCCTCCGAGCTCCCCGAGGCGCTCAACCGCTCGCGGCGAGCACCGCGGCGACGATCGCCTCGGCGCGGGACTCCTCGCCAGCCTCGACCCACACCGACGTGCCGATGGTGTCGAGGCCGGCGCGGTACTTCAGCTCGATCCTCACGCGCCCGAGCTTGGGAGGCAGGATCGAGATGCGTTGGATGTCCCGCGTCGCCACGCGCAGGTCGCTGTTGGTGAACTCGAGGATCCCGTCGTCGAAGCGCACCACGCCCGAAGGCCAGCTCTTCAGCTCGATCATCGCGAGACCATCGACGGACGACACCCCGCGCGCAAGGGTCCTCCGCGCTGAAACGCTACTGGTCGCGGCCCTTGCCCGAGCGACGCGCGGCCACGGAGACGCGCTTCCACTTCGCGCGGGCCTCGGCGGCCAGCCTCGGGTCGCTGCGCCTCGCCTGGAACGCCGCCTCCCGCGCGAGCTTCTGATAGCTCGCGAAGCGCGCCTCGGAGAGCGCCCCCTCGGCGAGCGCCTCGGCCACCGCGCAGCCGGCCTCCCCCGCGTGCGCGCAGTCACGGAAGCGGCACTCCTCGGCCAGCGCCGCGACGTCGTCGAAGGCGAGCGACACGCCCTCGTCGACCTCCCACATCCCGAGCTCGCGCATCCCGGGCGTGTCGATGAGCAGCGCGCCGCTCGGCAGCCTCACCAGCTCACGGTGCGTGGTGGTGTGCCTGCCGCGCTCGTCGCGCTCACGGAGGCCGCCCGTGCTCATCACCTCGGCCCCCGCGAGCGCGTTGAGCAGGGTTGATTTCCCGGCGCCCGACGACCCGATGAGGGCCACAGTCGCGCCGGCGCGGAGGTGCACCGCGAGCGCGTCGAGGCCGTCTCCACGCGGGGCGCTCACGGCGACGACCGAGGCCCCAGGCGCCGCCGCGCGGGCGGCGTCGGTG
>JAEYZO010000929.1 GCA_023428035.1 Pseudomonadota bacterium
GGCCCGCTTCGAGCAACGCCCCCCGAGGGCCGCGAGGCTGCGCGCGTTCTACCTCGGCCTCGACGAGGTCACCGGCGCGCGGTGGAGGCGGTGCGTGGCCGCGGGTCGGTGCGCGGCGATGCGCTGCGACGCCGAGGTCGGCGACGACGCCCCCGCGCGGTGCGTCTCGTGGAGCGACGCGCGGGCCTACTGCGCCTTCGAGGGAGGACGTCTCCCCACCGAGGCGGAGTGGGAACGCGCCGCCGCGGGGCTGCTCCCGGGCCACCGACGTCACCCCTGGGGCGACGACGACGACGGCGCCGACGTGACGCCCGAGGGCGCGCGGGCGATGGGCGGAGGCGTCGCTGAGTGGACCGACGACCCGGCGGACTTCTACCCCTCCACCCCGCGGAGGGCGCCCCTCGACGCCGGGCCTCCCGACGAGGACGACAGCCCCGAGGGAGGGGTCGCGGCGATCGACGCCGCGGAGTTCACCGAGGCGGGGCTGTGGGTGGTCGACGACCCGCGGGGGCGCGAGGGCTCCCCGTGGAGGTCCTTGCGCGGCGGTGACCGCTCGCTCCCCCGGGAGCGGTGGACCAGCAGCCTGCGGCGCTTTCGGCGCCCCGACGACGCCCCGAGCTGGGCCGGGCTGCGCTGCGTCTGGTAGGGCGTTTCTTACCCGACGTTTACACACCCTTTACAGCCGGCGGGTATAGCCTCCCGACCGCCATGAAGCGGGTCGAGGCCATCATCAAGCCGTTCAAGCTCGACGAGGTGAAAGACGCCCTCGCCGAGGTCGGCGTGCAGGGCATGACCGTCACCGAGGTCAAGGGCTTCGGCCGCACCGGCGGCAAGAAGGAGGTCTACCGAGGCAGCGCCTACGTGGTGGACTTCGTGCCGAAGGTGAAGGTCGAGGTCGTCGTGCCCGACGAGCAGGTGCACGCGGTGATCGACGCCATCGAGCGCGCCGCGCGCACGGGCCGCATCGGCGACGGAAAGATCTTCGTGGTGCCCGTCGAAGAGGCCGTTCGCATCCGCACCGGCGAGCGCGGCCACGACGCGATCTGAGCGCCCCGACGGCGCAGCGCCGTCCTTCACCGAGCGCCGACGAGACCGCGGGGGAGTTCAACCCGCGCGCGGCGAGAGACCCACCCAGAGGAGATGCGTTCACCCATGAGCAAGAACCCGAAGCCCGCCGACGCCATCGAGATCGGCCGCCGCGACAGCGCCGTGATGGTCGACCTGAAGTTCTGCGACTTCATCGGTCAGTGGCAGCACACCAGCGTGCCCTTCCACCGGCTCACCGAAGACGCCTTCGAAGACGGCTTCGGCTTCGACGGCAGCTCCATCCGCGGGTGGAAGGCCATCAACGAGTCCGACATGCTCCTCGTGCCCGACGCGTCCACCGCGGTGATGGACCCGTTCATGGAGCAGCCCACGCTGAGCCTCATCTGCCACGTGGTCGACCCGATCACCCGCGAGCCCTACGGCCGCGACCCGAGGCACATCGCGCACAAGGTCGAGCAGTTCGTGCGCTCCACCGGCCTCGCCGACACCATCTTCTTCGGCCCCGAGGCGGAGTTCTTCCTCTTCGACGACGTGCGCTACTCGAACCAGCCCAACCGCAGCTTCTACGCCATCGACTCCCGCGAGGGCCACTGGAACTCCGGCAAGCGCTACGACCGCGGCAACCCGGGCTACACCATCCGCGCGAAGGAGGGGTACTTCCCCGTCGCGCCGCACGACACCCTGATGGATACCCGCACCGAGATGTGCCAGGTGCTCGAGGGCGTCGGCATCGAGGTCGAGACCAGCCACCACGAGGTCGCCACGGGCGGGCAGTGCGAGATCGACATGAAGTTCGACACGCTCCAGCGCATGGCCGACAAGACCCTCTGGTTCAAGTACGTGGTCAAGAACGTCGCGAGGCGCCGCGGCAAGACCGCGACCTTCATGCCGAAGCCCCTCTACGGCGACAACGGCTCGGGGATGCACTGCCACCAGTCGCTCTGGAAGAACGGCGTGCCCCTCTTCGCCGGCCAGGGCTACGCGGGCATGAGCGAGATGGCGATGTTCTACATCGGCGGCGTGCTCAAGCACGCCAAGGCCCTCAACGCGATCACCAACCCGACCACCAACAGCTACCGACGTCTGGTGCCGGGCTACGAGGCCCCGGTGAACCTCGCGTACTCGTCGCGCAACCGCTCGGCGTCGATCCGCATCCCGATGTTCTCGGCATCGCCCAAGGCGAAGCGCATCGAGGTGCGCTTCCCCGACCCGTCGTGCAACCCGTACCTGGCCTTCGCGGCCCTCACGATGGCGGGGCTCGACGGGATCATGAACCGCATCCACCCCGGCGACGCCCTCGACAAGGACATCTACTCCCTCTCGCCCGAGGAGCTGCAGAACGTCCCCCACGTCGCGGGCTCCCTCGCCGAGGCCCTCGAGGCCCTCGAGAAGGATCACGACTTCCTCCTCCGCGGTGACGTCTTCACCCGCGAGGTCGTCGAGTCGTGGATCGCCTACAAGCGCGAGCGCGAGGTCGACCCCGTGCGCCTGCGCCCCGTCCCCTACGAGTACCACCTCTACTACGACGTCTGAGACCGACGACGGCCGCGGGGCGCGACGCAGTTGACCGCGTTTCGCCCCGCGATCTAGTCTCGGCCTCCGCCGCGAGGCGCGTCTCGCGCGCGGGGCATGTGCCTCCCCATCGGGTCGACGATGTCCGCCACCTCCCGCGCCGCCGCACAGCTCCTCCACGTACTCCCGCGAGAGCGCATCACGCGCCTCGTCGGCCGCGCCACCCGCGCGAACCTCCCGCCTCGCCTCCTGCGCCCGGTGCTCGACCTCTACGGCCGCGCCTACAGCGTCGACCTCTCCGAGGCCGTCGTCCCCGACGCCGGCTTCGCGAGCTTCAACGACTTCTTCACCCGCCGGCTCCGCGAGGGCATCCGCCCCGTCGACCCCGACCCCGCCTCGGTCGTGTCGCCCGCCGACGGCCGCCTCGACGACCTCGGCCCCATCACCGAGGGCTCGACCTTCACCGTGAAGGGTCAGCGCTACGACGCCGCCGCCCTCCTCGGCGACGACGCCGAGGCCCGCGGCTTCGTCGGCGGCGAGTTCTTCATCGTCTACCTCTCCCCGCGCGACTACCACCGCGTGCACGCCCCCGTCGCGGGCCGCGTCGCCCGCGTGCGCCACATCCCCGGCACGCTCTACCCCGTGAACGACTTCGGCGTCCGTGAGGTGCCGGGCCTGCTCGCCCGCAACGAGCGCGTGGTGGTCTACCTCGACTCCGACATCGGCCGCGTCGCCGTCGTCCTCGTCGGCGCCTTCGTCGTCGGCCGCATCGACCTGTACTTCCCCGCGCCCCCGCGCCCCGCCCACGGCGGCGCTGTCGCGCTCCGAGACTACCCCCCCGAGGGCGCTCCCTCCCTCGCCCGCGGCGCCGAGCTGGGC
>JAEYZO010000946.1 GCA_023428035.1 Pseudomonadota bacterium
CGCCCTGAACGACCCCCGCCGCGAGTGAGCGCCTTCACACTTCTTCACGCGGCTTCACGCACCGCCTTCACGACCCGGCCGCACCTCTGAGCCCGAACCCGACGCGCCGCGCGCACCCCGCCGCGGACGTCGCGACCACGGCGTCGCGCCTCCCCCCGAGGCGCGCGAGGAGAGCGCAACCATGCTGGGATTCATCATCGGAACGGCCTGCCTCATCGGCCTCATCAAGACGGTGCGCCGCGCTCGCTGCTACGGCGCGCTCGGCTGCGGCCACGAGGGCTACGGCCACGGCCACGGCTACGAGGGCTACGGCCACGGCTGCGGGCGCGGCTGGCGCGGCCCCCGCGGGCACCACCACCACCACCACGGATACAGCCCCTGGGGCGAGGGCGGCGACCACCGCGGGGCAGGTCGCTGGGTGCTCCGCCCGCTCTTCGAGCGGCTGAGCACCACCCCCGGCCAGGAGCGGGTGATCCTCGACGCCTTCGAGGTCCTGCGCGCTCAACGGCGCGCGGTGCGCGACGCGGTGCAGGCCACGGGCGCCGACGCCGCGCGGGCCTTCAGGGGAGAGTCTCTCGACGAGGCCCACATGGGCGAGGCCTTCGCGAAGCAGAACGCAGCGCTCGAGGCCACGCAGAAGGCGCTCTTCGACGCGCTCCACAAGGTTCACGAGGCGCTCGAGCCCGACCAGCGGGCGGCGCTCGCCGACTGGATGGAGCAGGGCGCGGGCTTCTTCCGCCGCTGGGGTCAGGGCCCCTACCGCGCGTGACCCACACAGCCAAGGAGACACACGCCATGAGACTCAAGCTCCGCATCGCGCTCCTCGCCCTCGGCACCGTCGGGGGCTTCGGCTGGGGCTTCGCCTCGCTCCGCTGCCACCGGCACCACCGCCGCGCGGCCTTCGAGCAGCACGTCGCCCGCGTCTGCCTCGACGCCGCCCGCGCCCAGAGCGCGCCCCCGCCGCGCGCCCGCTGGTAGGATCCCCCCTCCCTGCACCCCCTCGAGGCCCGCGGTGAGCGTTCGCGTGCTCCACATCGACGACGACGGCCGCTTCGCCGAGCTCGTCGCGGGCTACCTCTCCCAGCACGGCTTCGAGGTCGCGCACGCCCCCGACGGCGGGCGCGGCCTCGCGATGCTCGACGCCGAGGCCTTCGACGCCGCCCTCGTCGACGTGATGATGCCCGGCCTCGACGGCCTCGAGGTCGTGCGGCGCCTGCGGGCGAAGAGCAACGTGCCCGTGCTGATGCTCACCGCGCGGGGCGACGAGACCGACCGGGTCGTGGGCCTCGAGCTCGGCGCCGACGACTACCTCCCCAAGCCCTGCTCTCCGAGGGAGCTCCTCGCGCGCCTGCGGGCGGTGCTGCGCCGCGCGCAGCCCGACGCGGTGGCCTCGCGCTTCACCGTGGGCCCCCTGAGCGTCGACGTGCCCGGCCGCGAGGTGCTGGTCGACGGTCGGAGGGTCGAGCTCACGGGGATCGAGTTCGACATCCTCGTCGCGCTCGCGCGCCGCGCTGGGAGGGTGATCTCCCGCGAGTCGCTGCTCTCCGAGGCGGGGCGCGACGACGCCATGACCGGCGAGCGCGCCGTCGACGTGCACGTCTCGCACCTGCGGCAGAAGCTCGGCGACGACCCGAAGAGCCCGCGCCTCCTCCGCACCGTGCGCGGCGTGGGCTACGTGCTGGTGCGGGAGTGACGTGCGACGCCACCACCACCACCGCCACCGGCCTCACTGCGAGCCCGCGCCTCGCAACCCGGTGGTCGCGTACTTTCGAGCGGCCCTGCACCGACGTCTCTTCGCGGCCTTCGGCCTCGCGATCCTCGCGACGGGGCTGACCGTCTTCGCGGTCACCGCGGCGCTCGCGCCGGAGCGCGGTCGGTGGCGCGACACCGTCTCTCGCGCGTCGCGCTTCGTCGGCGACCGCTACGCCGCGGCGTGGAGCGACCCGCCCGCGCGGGCCGAGCTCACCCGCTCGCTGGCGCGCACCCTCGACGTGAGCGTGTGGGTCGACGACGCCCGGGGGCTGACCGTCGACGCGGCGCGGCCCGAAGGGGAAGAAGCCACGCGCTGCCGTCGACCGATACTCACCGCCGAGGTGAGCGGCGGGGGAGGCGCGGCGCTCGGGCGGGTGAGCCTCTGCGCGAGGGCGTCGAGGGCCTCGCGGTGGTGGCGCCACGGCGCGGTGCTGCTCGCGGCGCTCGCGGCGCTCTGGGCCGTCGCGGGGAGGGCGTCGCGCAAGCTCACCCGCCCCCTCGTCGAGCTCGTGCGCGTGGTGCAGGACATCGGCCGAGGTCAGCTCTCGTCCCGCGCCCGCCTCGCACGCGGGGCCTACGGCGAGGTGGGGATGCTCGCGAGCGTGGTGAACGACATGGCCGAGCGAATCGAGCGGCAGCTGGCGCTGCAGCGGGAGCTCCTGGCGGCGGTGTCGCACGAGCTGCGCTCGCCCCTCGCGAGGATGCGCTTCGAGCTCGAGGCCCTGCGCGGGCCCGAAGACGACGGGACCCCGCGGGGCAGGGCCCTCGACGAGATGGAGCGCGAGCTCGAGGGGCTCGACGCGCTGGTGGGCGACCTCCTCGCGACCTCGCGCATGGACTTCGGGGCGCTGCGGGCGGTGCCCCTCGACGCGGGGGCGCTCGCGCGGAGGGCGGCGGCTCGCGCGGGGGTCGACGCCTCGGCGGTGCGGGTGGAGCTCGACGACGCGGGCCTCGCG
>JAEYZO010000144.1 GCA_023428035.1 Pseudomonadota bacterium
CTCCAGCAGGTCGAGCCGCGGGTCGACGACGGCCGGGGTCGACGGAGGGTCGGCGCGGGCCGCGAGCGGGGCGGCGACCAGCGCGAGGCAGAGGGCGGACGCGGCGCGCACGGTGACCCGCGTAGCACGGCGCGAGCCCTCTGAACGAGGGCGATCAGGAGGTGGTGAGCGGAGGGGGCGGGCGCGCTGCGATCAGGCGCCCGTAGAGGTGGGAGACGCTTCGGTCAGTGACGCGCGGCCGCGCCGCCGCCGCCCTGGAGGGCCGCGTCGATGCGCTGCTGGAACTGCTCGAAGGGCAGGGCGCCGGCGACGAACTTGCCGTTGATGAAGAAGGCCGGCGTGCCGATCTGGGCGCCGGTCGCGTCGGCCGCGGCCATGTCGTCGCGGATCGCGGCCTGGTGGGTGTGGTTGTCGAGGGCGGCGCGGAAGCGCGCCATGTCGAGGCCCTGCTCCTGGGCGAGGCGCTCGAGGGTCGGGCGCTCCAGGCTCTGCTGGTTCTGGAAGAGCGCGTGGTGGAAGCGCCAGAAGCCCTGGTTGCCGCGCTGCGCGAAGGCCTCGCGGGCCGCCTCGGCGGCGAGCATGGCGTTGTTGTGGAAGGGCAGCGGGTAGTCGCGCCACACCACCCGCACCTGCGTCGGGTAGCGCTGGGTGATCTGGTCGATGGTCGGCAGCACGCGGCTGCAGAAGGGGCACTGGTAGTCCGAGAAGTGCTGGATCACCACCCGGGCGTTGGCCGGGCCGATGGAGGGCGCGCGGGCGTTGTCGCGCACCTGGTACACGCGGTCCTCGTCGGGCTGCGCGGGGGCGGGCGTCGGGGCGGCGGCCTGACCGCCGCCGGTGCGGCGCACGGTGGTGTCGGCGGTCGCCATGAAGCGCTCGTAGAAGTTCGCGCGGGTGGTGCCCGGGTGCGAGGCGATCCACGCGTTGGCGTCGGTGCGGGCCTGGTCGATCACGCGGGCGAAGGCGTCCTCGGGCTGCGCGCCCACGAGGCGCTTGCCGTTGATGAAGAAGTGCGGCGTGCCGTTCGCCTCGAGGCTCTGCGCGAGCTGGTGGTCGGCGTCGATCGACGCCGCGTGGGTGTGGTTGTCGAGCGCGGCGCGGAAGCGAGCCATGTTGATCCCCTGGATCTGGCCGGCGAAGCGCTCGAGGTCAGGCCGGTCGAGGCTCGACTGGTTCTGCATCAGCAGGTCGTGGTAGCGCCAGAAGCCCTCGTGGCCGCGCTGGGCGAAGACCTCCATCGCCGCCTCGGCGGCGGGGCGGGCCTTGTCATGGAAAGGCAGGGGCTCGTTCTTCCACACCACCCTCAGGTCGTTGCCGTAGCGCTGGCGCAGCGCGGTGATGGTGCCCTCGACGCGGGAGCAGAAGGGGCACTGGAAGTCCGAGAAGACCACCATGGTCACGAGGGCGTCGCGGGGGCCCTGCACGGGGCTGTTGCCCACGGGCACCCGGAGCACCTGGTTCGGGTCGGGCTCCGCCGGGCGCTGCTGCGGCTGCTGCGGCGAGGGCGTGGGCTCGTTGCCCGCGACGGGGTCGGCGACCATCTGGGCGTAGACCCGGTCGCGCGGGGTGATGGTGCGGGCGCGGGCGAGCACCTGGTCGATCAGGGTCTTGAAGCGCTCGAAGGGCTGCGCGCCCACGATGTTCGTGCCGTTGATGAAGAAGTTCGGCGTGCCCTGGGCGTTGAGGCGCTGGGCGAGCTGGGTGTCGGCCTGGATCGACGCGCGGTGGCGGTGGTCGTCCAGCGCCTGACGGAAGCGGGTCATGTTCAGGTTGAGCTCCTGGGCGTAGCGCTCCAGGTCCGCGCGCTCGAGGTGCTGCTGGTTCTCGAAGAGCTTGCGGTGCATCGCCCAGAACTTGTCGTTACCGCCCTGCGCGAAGGCCTCCATGGCGGCCTCGGCGGCGGGCTCGGCGTTGTTGTGGAAGGGCAGGGGGTTGTTCTTCCACACGATGCGGACGTCGTTGCCGTACTCCTGCCGGATGCGCCGCATGGTCTCCTCGACGCGGCTGCAGAAGGGGCACTGGAAGTCCGAGAATTCCACGATGGTGACCAGCGCCGAGGCCGGGCCGTTCATCGGGGAGTTGCCGACGGGGATGCGCTCGGCGTCGGCCTGACGCCCGCCCCCGCCGCCGCCGTTGTTCGCCGTCGCCTCGGAGTTCACCTCTCCGGGCTCGGCGGGCGCCTTCGACCCCGTGATGTTGCCCACCACGAAGCCGAGCACGAGCGCCATGATGATCGAGATGGCTGCTGCTCCCTTGCTCACGTTGATCTCCTCGCGGCCGGTCGAAACCATGCGCCGCGCCCCGGCCGCACCGGAGCAGCGCGCTGACAGAAACCTCACGCGGGCGACGGACCGTCGACGTGTCGTCCCCTCGCGGCGCGCGCCCGTCTCCCGCTGAACGCGCGCGCCGTGAGCTCGTCGCCGCGCGTCGCGCGCTCCCCCTCGCATCACCGCCGCGCTACGGGCCCGTTCGCCGCGGTAGAGCGGTGAAGGTCCCTTCGGGCGGGTGTGAGCGTGAGGGGTCACGCGACGCGCGACCGCGCGGCCACGCCGCGGAGGAGAGCGACCGTCACAGCGCGAAGGCCGTACGGAGCTCTCCCGCGGGGGCCGCGCGTCAGGCGGACGGCGGGCGCCACGCGGGCCGCGCGTGGCCGCTCATCGGGCCCTGGGCGCGCGGCGCCGCGAAGTCGTAGTCGACGGCGTCTGGAGGCGGAATGTCGAGGTCGCCGCACGCGAGCGCGGTGAGCTCGTGGCGGGCCATGAAGATCCCGCCGCGGTGCGGGGGGTCGGCCGGGTGCACCTGACACTCGGGCTGGTCGGGGTCGACGCAGAGCCGAGGGGCGCGAGACTGGCCGGGGTGAGGCGCGGGCTTCGCGGCGACCGGAGGAGCGGCCTCGATCAACGAGGCGGCGATCACCGGAGCGGCCTCGACGCGCGCGGGCTGCGACTCGGGGAGCGACCGCGGGGCGTCTTCGAAGCTGGCCCAGTGGATGAGACATCGGCCCTGCGACGGGTCGCCCTCGGCGCGCGCGGGCGAGGCCGTGAACATCACGGCGACGGCGGCGCAGAGGGCGAAGAGGAGGGCCTGCATGACCTGCGAGGGGCGGAATCTACTGACCTTCTCCCGCGACCGCAATGACCTGCGAGAGATCGGGTTGAGACCGTCGCGAACGCCCTCTCTCACAGAGTTATTCCGCGCCCGCGAGCCACCGCCGCACGTCGTCGACCACGGCCGGGGAGCGCGCCTCGTCGGGCGTCACCCACCGCACGCCCCCCTCGCCGCGGAACCACGTGCGCTGTCGCTTCGCGAAGGCCGCGGTGGAGAGCGAGACGGCCTCGGCGAGGCCCTCCATCGGCCGCGCCCCGGTGAGCGCGTCGACCACCTCGGCGTAGCCCACCGAGCGCAGGGGCCTGAGCGCGGGGTCGTAGCCGTCGGCGAGGATCGCCCTCACCTCGTCGACCCACCCCGCGGCGAGCATGGCCTCGGCG
>JAEYZO010000169.1 GCA_023428035.1 Pseudomonadota bacterium
GCGGGGGCCATCGCGGGGGCCATCGCGGGGGCCATCGCGGGGGCCATCGCGGGGGGCGGCGGGGCCTCCATCATCACGGTCTCGCTGCGCGCGCCGCTGGGGCCGGGCTGCGGCGCGGCGGGCTCGACGTTGGGGCCGTCTCCGCCCGAGAGCTCCCTCACGAAGGCGAGGGTGCTCGGGGTGCGCCGCTCGGGGTCCTTCTCGAGGGCGCGCATGAGGGCGAGGTCGTAGCGCTCGGGGAGCGCGGCGCAGCCGGGCTGCGAGCGCAACGGCGTGGGCGGGCGGTTGAGGTGCGCGTCGGTCCAGTCGGCGAGGGACTGCGCGGGCCAGGGGAGCACCCCCGCCAGGAGCTGGTAGGTCACCAGCGCGAGCGCGTAGACGTCGGAGCGCGCGTCGACGGGCTCTCCCCGCAGCTGCTCCGGGGGCATGTACGCCGGCGTGCCGAGCACGGTGCCCACGTTGGTGAGCACGCGCTCCCCCGGCGCGGGGGGCCGGTGCGCGATGCCGAAGTCCACCACCTTGAGGGTCTCGGGCTCGTCGGGGTTCGCGCTCGGCGCGAGCAGCACGTTCTCGGGCTTGAGGTCCCGGTGGAAGATCCCTTGACGGTGGGCCTCGTCGAGGGCCCGCGCGACCTGCCACGCGTAGGCCTCGGCGAGGGCCGGCGCGACGCCGCCGTGCGCGAGCTTCGCCGCGAGGGAGCCCCCGGAGACGAACTCCATCACCGACACGAAGAGCCCGTTCTCCTCTCCGTAGTCGTACAGGCGGATGATGTTCGGGTGCTCGAGCGACGCGATCATCGCCGCCTCGCGCCTGAAGCGCGCGACGATGTAGTCGTCGTTGCCCCGGGCCGCCGCGAGCACCTTGATGGCCACGGGCCGCGTGGCCTCTCCGACGGGCTGCTCGCCGAGGTAGACCCGGCCCATGGTGCCCTCGCCGAGACGTCGCGAGACCTTGTAGCGCCCGAGCAGCGTCGCGCCGACGAGCGGGTCGTCGGGGCCGACGCCGTCGAAGCGCTGCCCGCAGCGCTGACAGAATCGCGCGTCGGGCGCGTTGCGCGGCGTGCCGCAGGCGGGGCAGGGGGCGTTCACGGCGGTTCGAGCCGCCGGAGGATACAGCGCCTCGGCGGGGCGGTGTGCATCCCCTTCCGACGTCTGGCCCGCGGCGCGGGTTAGCATCGCGGCGCCATGCCGCTGCCGCAGCTCACCTCGGGGATGATCTTCGCCAAGGAGTTCAGGGTGCTCCGACACCTCTCCGCGGGGGGGATGGGCGCGGTCTACGTGGTGGAGCAGCTCTCGACGCGCAGGGAGCGCGCGCTGAAGATCATGCTGCCCGACCTGGTGCGCGACCCGCGCAACCGCGAGCGCTTCACGCAAGAGGCGACGGTGAGCGCGCGCATCCGCAGCGACCACGTCGTCGAGGTGGTGGCCGCGGGCATCGACGAGGAGACGGGCACTCCGTGGCTCTGCATGGAACTCCTGGAGGGCGAGGACCTCTCGTCGGTGATGGCCCGGCGCGGCGCGCTCCCGCCCTCCGAGGTGTTGGAGGTGCTGCGCCAGCTCGGTCACGGCCTCGGCGCGGCGCACCGCGGAGGGCTCGTGCACCGCGACCTCAAGCCCGAGAACATCTTCCTCGCGAACTCGCGGCGCGAGGGCGTGCCCTTCACGGTGAAGGTGCTGGACTTCGGCATCGCGAAGGTGGTGGGCGAGAACCACACCGCGGCCAACGCCACCTCCGCGCTGGGCTCACCCCTCTGGATGGCGCCCGAGCAGGCCGAGCAGAAGTCCATCCGCCCCGCGACGGACGTGTGGGCCCTGGGGCTGATCGTCTTTCACCTGCTGACGGGCCGGTACTACTGGCGCGCGGCGTCGATGAACGATTTCAACCTCGCCTTCCTCCTCAAAGAGATCTTCATGGACCCGCTCGAGCCCGCCTCGGCGCGCGCCGCCGCGACGGGCGCCGCGGGCGCGCTCCCGCCGGGCTTCGACGCGTGGTTCGCGGGCTGCGTGAACCGCGACGCGCAAGGGAGGTTCCCCTCGGCGAACGAGGCCGTGGCCGCGCTGGTGCCGATCCTCGCGACGGCGGCGGGGGTGCCGGTGTCTCCGTCGAACCCGAACCCCGTGGTGCCCCCGACCAGCGCGCAGCCGTCGTGGAACACCTCGCAGCCCGCGCCCAACTTCGGCGGCAGCCTCGCGCCCGCGGCCTCGCAGTCGTGGCCCGGCCAGGGCTCAGGGACCATGGCCGTGCCCTCGCAGCAGGGCTACCCGATGCCGCACACGCCGCCGGTGCCCGCGTGGGCGCCGCCGGTGCAGAGCGCTCCCTACGGGGCTCCCTCCACCGCGTACGCGCCCAACACCGCCTACGCGCCGCCGCCGTACCCGCAGGGCGGGTCGAACGCGAAGGTGGTGGTGATCCTCGCGGCGGTCGCGCTGGTCGTCGCGGGCGCGGGCGCGGCGGCGTTCTTCGTGTCGGGCTCGGGGCCGAGGGAGCGCGCCGACGCGGGCGCGAGCAACGCCAACACCACCAACACCACCACGCCGACGCTGCCCAACCTCGCGCAGGCCTTCCGCGGGCCGCAGTGCAGGGGCTCGGGCACGCGGGTGAACGTCACGGGCCTGCCGCGCGCGACGGCCGTCGCGTCGGGGCGCTTCCACGCCTGCGCGGTGGTGGCCGACGGCACCGTGCGCTGCTGGGGCTGGAACAACATGCGCCAGCTCGGCGACGGCACCACCGAGGACGGCTACACCCCGGTGCTTGCGACGGGCGTCGGCGGCGCGACGGCGGTCACCGCGGGGCTCGGCAACACCTGCGCGCTCATCTCGAACGGGGGCGTGATGTGTTGGGGCCAGGGCCCGCGCGGCCCGCGCGGAGAGCCGACCTACGTCGACGGCGTGAGCGGCGCGACGCAGGTC
>JAEYZO010000249.1 GCA_023428035.1 Pseudomonadota bacterium
GCGCGAGGTACTCGACCTCGTTCTGCACCACCGTCGCGAAGGTGCCGCCGCCGCGCACCGAGACGATGTCGCCGCTCGACCCGAGGCCCCCGCCGTACTGCCCGAGGGAGCGCGTCGCGCCGGTGCGCTGGTCGACCCGGAAGTACCCGCCGCTCCGGTTCGCCGCGACGAGCACCTCGCCGGGCTCGAGCTCGCCGCCCGGGATGAACGAGAGGCCGTTGAAGGTCGCCCCGTCGAAGTCGGCGATGTACACGCAGCGGGCGTCGACGGGGTTCACCCGGTAGATCGCGTTGAAGGTGATGCCCCACATCCACCCGTCGGCGTTGACGGCGATGTCGGTCATCTCGTGGGAGCGCAGGTCGGCGGGCCAGCCGAAGTCGCCCACGCGGCGCACCGTGAGGTCCGAGGGGTTCACCGCGTAGAGGGTCTGCGACGTGTGCGCGTACACCCGCACGTTGTCGAGCAGGGGCGGCAGGTCGGCGGGCGCGGGTCGGTCGCTCACCCCGGGGGCGTCGACCGCGGGGGCGTCGACCGCGGTGACGTCGACCGCGGTGGCGTCGGAGCCGGCGTCGGTGATGAACTCCCTCGGCGGCTCGGAGGAGCACGCGGCGAGGAGCGCCGTGGTGAGTGCCGTCGTGGTGCGTCGCATGGGAGCGGCGCGAGACTACACCGCCGCCGCGCGCCCGTGAGGGCTCACTCGTTGTCGCCCTCGCCCAGGGCCTTCAAGAGCTGCGACCTGCGGCTCGCGGCGCTGTCGGCGTCGCCGAGCGCGAGCATCACGCCGCTGTCGGTGAGGCCCCCGAGCGCGCGCATCGCCTCGGAGCCCCAGACCACGCAGCCGCCCCCGGCGCGCTTGGCGGCGTACATCGCCTCGTCGCTGCGCTGCAAGAGCTCCTCGGCGTCGTGGCCGTGCTCGGGGAAGAGCGCGAGGCCCATGCTCGCCCCGGTGGAGAGCTCGAGCGCGCCACCGCCCAGCTCGGGCAGCACCACCGGGCGAAGGAGCTCGCGGTGCAGCGCGCCCGCGACGCGGCGGGTGGTGGCGAGGTCCATCACCGGCTCGAGCAGGCAGACGAATTCGTCGCCGCCCCAGCGCGCCACCGTGTCCGACGCCCTGAGGAAATCCTTGATGCGCGCAGACACGGCCTTCAAGAGCGCGTCTCCGACGTGGTGCCCGTAGCGGTCGTTCACGGGCTTGAAGCGGTCGAGGTCGACGAAGAGCACCGCGAGCCTCTCGCGCCGCCGCTCGGCCCTGCGCACCGCGGCCGCGAGGCGGTCCTCCACCAGCGCGCGGTTCGGCAGCCCCGTGAGCTCGTCGTGCAGCGCCGCCGAGGCGGCCTCCTGCACGATGCGCGAGCGCGCGATGGCGTGCCGCAGCGCCCGGTCGAGGCTCCCCGGCGAGTACTCGCCCTTCACCAGGTAGTCCTGCGCGCCGGGCTCGCTGGCGCGCAGTCCGGGGTCGCCGTCGTCGATCGCGGTGAGCACCACCGTGGGCGCCAACCCCACGCTGCGCCGCACCCGGAGGTAGGTCTCGAACCCCCGGCTGTCAGGGAGGTTCAGGTCGACCACCACCACGTCGGGGTGCCGCTGCGCCACCGCCGCGGGCACCTCGCTCACGCGCCCGATCGCCTGGATCTCGTACTTCTGGAGCCCCCCCCGCAGGAGCGTCTTGCCGAACACGAGACGATCCGCCGCGTCATCCTCGATCAACAGAACCTTGGTCGCCTCGCTCATGGGTCTCAGGCCCCTCGTGCAGGTTCCAGCGCCACCCTTGTCTGATGCCGCAGAGTCTATCGATCCCTCTCAAGGCGCCGCAACGCGCGCAGTGTGCGACAGGTGCGCCCCCGACGGACCTCCCCTCCGTGGTCTTCGCGCCACGGCGCAGACTTGCGCCCCCGAGGGTTTCGCATACCGTGGCCCGGTCATGGGCCCTTCCTTCCGTCACGGCCTTGCGCTTACGTTCGTCAGCCTCCTCGGCTGCGGGCCCGCGCGCGGCAACCTCGCGAACACGTCCGCCGCTTGCATGGCCGGGGCGCAGCAGCCCTGCTCCTGCGACGACGGCAGCGAAGGCACGGCCACCTGCGGCCTCGACCTCCAGTGGGGCGCCTGCGCCTGCTCCGACGCCGGGGCCGGCATCGACGCGACCGTCCCCGACGTCCCCCTCCCGAACACCGACATCCCCGCGTCCATCGACCGGGTGAGCCCCCCCGTCGACGCCGGCTCCCAGGTCGACACCGGCGTCGCCCCGGGGCAGCTCGGCTCGGGCTGCGCCCGATTGAGCGACTGCCCCTCGGGCGTGTGCCTGCCCTCCAGCCGCTGCTCACGCACCTGCGCGGGCCCCGCTGACTGCCCCACCGCCATCGGCTGGTCCTGCACCTCCCTCCCGGGCCTCGGGCCCGTCTGCGACTGCAACCCTCGCGGCGCCGAGGCCTGCAACGGCCTCGACGACAACTGCAACGGCGTCGCCGACGAGGGCTTCGACCGCTGCGGCGGCGCCTGCGTCTCGCTCTCCTCCGACGACAACAACTGCGGCCGCTGCGGCGTGCGCTGCGGCGGCGGCACCCGCTGCGTCGGCGGCGTGTGCGCCTGCCCCGC
>JAEYZO010000271.1 GCA_023428035.1 Pseudomonadota bacterium
CGACGGGGGCGTGCTGCGGGTGACGCTCAAGAGCGGCGAGGTGGTCGGGGTGGGGCAGGAGCAGGACGACGTCGAGGCGCTGGCGGCCTTGGAGGAGCACCTGCGCCGGGGCGTGGGCGCGCGTCGGGAGGACGGCGGCGAGGTGGTGACCGCGGCGATGCTGCGCCGCGAGGGGAGGGACGTCGCGGCGTGGCGCGAGGGCTTGAAGGCGAAGGTGATGGGCCCGGCCTTTCGCGGGAGCGGGATCGACCCGGAGGGCTTGCTCCGGGTGGCGGAGGACGGCGAGTCGGGGGCCGAGGCGCGGGTGGGCGCGGTGCTCGCGCTGCGGGGGATGACCGAGGGCGAGGGCGGCGACGACGTGCGGACGCGGGTGAGGGTGGTGATCGAGAGCTGCGCCGACGAGGGCGTGCGCGACGCGATGAGCGCGGCGATGGAGGACCGCCTGGACGACGCGGGCCTCGCGGCGGTGACGGCGGCGGAGCGACGGCGGTAGCGTGCGTCGGTCATGGCGAGGATCGACGCGCTCACCGAGGTAGACCCGCTCACGGTCCCGCTGCCGCACGGCACCGAGGTGACGACCCGGGTCGACCGGAGCGTCGACGGGAAGGTCGTGCCGCAGGGGGCGATGGGGCGGGTGGTGGCCTCGGGGCCCGAGGGCTTCGACGTGGCGCTCGTGGGGGTGGGGACGGTGCGCTACCTCCGCTCGGAGCTCACCCCGCGCAAGGTGGGGCAGGTGCGCTACGCGCGACGTCGCGAGGCCGCGTGGGAGGCGCTCTCTCCCAGCGTGGTGGTCGACGCGGTGGTGGGCTCTCGCACCTGGGGGCTCTCGGATGCGTCGAGCGACACCGACCGCCGCGGGGCCTTCGTGCTGCCCTTCGCGTGGAGCACGGGGCTGAGCGAGCCCCCGACGGACCTCGTCTCCGCCGACGGGAGCGCGACCTACTGGGAGGCGGGAAAGACCATCCGGCAGGGCCTCCGCGCGGACCCGAACACCCTGGAGATGCTCTACGCCGCGGCGGAGCAGCCCGAGGCGGTGCGCGACCCGATGGGGCGCTACCTCGTGGAGGTGCGCGACGCCTTCGTGTCGGTGGAGATCCACGGCAGCTTCGGCCGCTACGCGCTCTCGCAGCTCGACCGGTTGGAGCAGGGCGCGCGCCTCGCCGACCACCGCGCGAAGGTGCTGGGCTGGCTTCGCGACGAGCCCACGCTCACCCTCGACGCGACGGCGGCGAAGCTCGCAGACGCGGTGAAGATCCCCGCGCCCACGGCGGCCGACGCGCACGCCCGCGCCAAGGACTACATCAAGCAGCTCTACCGCTCGCTCTACGACCAGGGGCTGATCCCTGATCGCGAGTGGGTGGCGCTGGTGCGCCTCGCGTCGAGCGACACGTCCCTGGCGCTGGAGACGCCGCGGGAGCTGCGCCCGAAGAACGCCTACAACCTCTTGCGACTGATCGACCTCTCGACGCGCTGGCTGCGCGGGGAGGACCGCGGGTTGCGGGTCCCCGACGCGATCCGCCCGACCTTGTTGTCGATCAAGCGGGGCGAGGTCGAGATGAGCGAGGTGCTGGCGATGGCGCGCGCGATGACCCCAGCGCTCGAAGCGGCGCGCAGGGAGAGCCCGCTGCCGAAGCGGCCGGACCTGTCGCGGGCGGAGGCGGCGCTGCGCAGGGTTCGCGAAGACTGCGCGCGGCGGTGGGCGAGCGGAGCGCCGGGCCCGTGGGGGCGCGACGCGCCGACTCCACCCGACGCGAAGTGGGACGACGAAGGGAGCGAGTCATGAGCGGTTGGGACGCGCTCAGTCCGTCGCAGCGGGCGGCGTCGCGGGCCTACGTCGACGCGCGGAGCGCGGAGCGGTCGCACCTGGTGGTGGCGCTGAGCGGGTCGCACGCCTTCGGCTTCGCGTCTCCCGACAGCGACGTGGACCTGAAGTGCGTACACGTCGCGCCCACGCGCGCGCTGGTGGGCCTGGAGCGCGCCGACGGTACGATGAACCAGCTCGTCACCGTCGACGGCGTGGAGGTGGATTACACCTCGAACGAGGTGGGGGTGTTCCTCGCGGGGGTGCTGAGCGGAAACGGCAATTACATCGAGCGGGTCTTCGGCCCGATGCCGCTGGTGGAGGACGCGTGCGTGGCGGGCTTGCGCCCGTTGTTGCGGGCGGCCTTGTCGCGGCGGGTGGCGCGTCACTACGCGGGCTTCGCGACGAGCCAACGGAAGCTCATGGAGTCATCGAGCGCGCCCACGGCGAAGCGGGCCTTGTACGTGCTGCGCACGCTGCTCACGGGGGCGACGCTGCTGCGCGAGGGCGCGGTGGTGACCGACGTGGGGGTGCTGTTCGCGGCGACGGGCTTCGACGAGGCGGGTGAGCTCATCGAGCGGAAGCGCAGCGGCGAGCGGGCGGCCTTCGACGCGAGCGAGCTCCCGCGCTGGGGCGCGCTGATGGACCGCGCGAAGTCAGCGCTGGAGACCGCGGAGCGGGAGAGCGCGCTGCCGGAGTCACCGCCGCCCGAGGCGGTGGAGGCCATCGACGCGTGGCTGCTCGCGCTCCGCCGCGCGCGGTGGTGACGCCCGCAGGGCGCCGGCTGGGGGTGGAGGGAAGAAGCCCCGCGCGGAGCGATGAGCCTCACGCGCCGACGGTCGGCCACGCGCTCGCGCCGATCCGTTCGAGGATCCCCTCGGCCGTCGCGCGCTCGCGCTCGTCGCCGGTCACCCTCGACAGCGCCTGGCGCGCGATGGCCTCCTCGAAGGGCATGCGCACGCGCACGGCCTCTGCCACGGCGTCTCGAAGCACCCTCGCGG
>JAEYZO010000282.1 GCA_023428035.1 Pseudomonadota bacterium
CCCCAGCGGAGCCCGCTACGCCTCGACGGCCACGCGGGCCCCGGCGCGGGAGACCAGAGCGGCCAGGCGCTCGCGGTCGACCTCGCCCCCCTCGCGCAGGGCCTTCGCGACGGCCTCGGCCTCTCGCTGCGCGCGGAGGTAGCGCACCGCGAGGCGGCCCACCTCCTCGTCGGGGATGGGGGCCACCCAGTCGAGGCCCTCGCGGTAGACCATCCTCGCGGCGAGGCTGGAGTACACGATGGCCCGCGCGTAGGCCCTCGGGAGCTTCGAGAGGCGCTCCCCCGCGATCTCGACCAGCACCGGGGGCAGGTGCTCGCGCACGACGGTGTCGGCGAGGCGCTGGTCGTCTTCGCTCAGCGTGGGGAACACCCGCTCGATGGCGTCGCGCACGCGGTTCATGGCCTTCGAGAGCCGCACCGAGTGCTCGGGCAGGAGCACGTCGGGGTGCCGCGCCCGCTCGCGGAACAGGAGCTCGGCCTCGGAGCGCGCGAGGGAGCGCAGGCGCACCAGCACCTCGGCGACGAAGCGGGTCTTGTGGGCGATGAACTCGTCGGCGCTCAAGACGTGGGCGGCCCCGATCTCGAAGCTCGAGCAGATGACCCCGCACTTGTTCGCGGAGCTGTCTTTCACCACCAGCACGCCGCGCTCGCCGAGCTTCGCGCGCGCCTCGGGGGTGAGGAAGAGGTTGGCCCCCTCGATGATGACCCGCGAGGTGGGCACGCCCTGCGCGTCGAGGTGCTCGTGCCAGTTGTCTCCGCGGAGGGTCTGGGGCCGGCCCCCGGCGGGCACGAAGGCGTCGGCCTTCACCCGGTTGTGCAGGGTGTTGCGGGCCTTCACCCCGTCGGGGTCGGTGACCGGGGTGAGCTTGCCTCGGGGGCCGAGCTTCGTCGGGTCGAAGGCCGAGACGGGCTGCGACAGGCGCACGAGGCGCAGGAGCTCGTCGTGGGAGAGCCCGTCGGGGTCCTCGATGCAGCCCGAGCCGTCGGCGATGCCGACCACCTTGGCGTGCTCGCCGTACTCCCGGTGGAGGATCTTGAGCTCGTTGCCCGCGACGTCGCCGTCGGGCCCCCCCGTGATCTTCACGGTGAAGTCTTGCGCGCGGGGGTCGACGCCGATGGCCTTGAGGGCCACCTCGAGGAAGACCGTCACCCCCTCGGAGGTGACCCCGTACTCCTTGTGGTTGATGCCCGCGCCGGGCTTCGACGACATGAAGGTGCCGGGGATCGGGTGCCCGCGGCGAGCGGCGCGGTCGACGATCCACTCGATGAGCTCGGGGGTGATGTTCTCGTCGGGGCCGAGGTAGAGCCGCTCGGTGCCGGGGTCGAGGGAGCGCACCCTGGGGTCGGGCACGATGAGGTCGAGGAGGCCGTCGATGAAGCCCTTCACCGCGCGGTCGACGGGGGTGTCGGGGGCCGCGACGATCACGGCCTTGGCGCCGCCCTCGGGGATGTCTTTGTTCTTGAGCTGCTGCGCGTAGGCGAGGCCGTAGACCTCGTCGTAGAGCCGGTCGATCTCCGCCGCGAGCTGCTCGGCGCCGCCCGTTCGCACCACCCGCACGCCCCCGCGGGCGATGTCACGGAAGCGCAGGTGAAAGCCGTCGAAGCCCGCGCCGTGCACGAAGAAGAGCCCGAAGGGCACCTCGGGGGCGTCGGCGCGGCGCACCAGCGTGGGGTCGAGGCGCAGGGCGAGGCCGTAGCGCCCGGGGCGGTGCAGGTTCGTCCTGCGGGTCTTCTCCACCGCGAGGAGGAGCGTGTGCATGATCCTGCGGGTGTCGGGGCCGTCGATGCGCCGCTCGATGTCTTCGTGGGCGGCCTCGGCGCGGCGCGCGAAGGCGGCGTCGTCGAGGGGTGACTCCAGCGCGAAGCGGTCTTCGAGGAGGGCGGCGATCTCGGCGGCGACCTCGGGCTGCTTCGACACCAGCGAGAGCACCCGGTCGCGGTTGAAGGCGTAGGGGTTCTCTCGCACGAGGCACTGGTGCGCGAGGGAGGCGAGGGCGGCGATGACCTCGCAGCGCACCAGCGAGAGCGCGGCGGCGCGGCGGTCGAGGGTGAGCGCCGCGTCGGAGATCCATTTCATCCGAGAGAGCTCGGGGGCCACGGCGCGCCACAGATCGCTGTCGGGGGGGACGCTCAGCCCGTCGGGGCCTCGCACCATGTACGAGTAGACGTGCACGAAGCCGTTGCCGGGGTCTTCGGTCACGTCGACGAAGGCCCGGGTGATGTTCACCCCGCGGGCGCCGAGGACGGCCGCGCAGCGCTCGAACATCCTGCGCGGCTTGGCGTTGGCGGTGGTGACCACGACGCGGGAGAGGGTCGGGTCGGCCTCGGGCTCGACCTCGACGAGGGTGTCGTCGGTGCCGGTCACGGCGGCGAAGCGGCGGGAGGAGCGCACCGCGCGCAGGGGGGTCGCCTTGCGGATGTACTCCGCGGAGCAGCCGCGGAGGAAGCGGTCGACGGCCTCGACGTCCTCGCCCTGCTGGGCGGCGTAGAGGAGGATGGCGGCGCGGCGGCCGGCCTGCTCGGGGTCGTCGGGGTCGAAGCGCGGGGCGACGCCGAGCACCAGGGTGTCGATGGCGAGGCGCCCGTCGGCGGAGATGTGCACCTTGGCCTGGCGCAGGGGCACGTCGGGGGGGATCTGCGCGATGATCTCCTTGAGCATCCCGGGGCGGTCGCGGTCGACGATGAAGGTCCAGCGGGTGTCGTCCTCGGAGCGCAGGGTGACGTGCGGGGGCTCGCCCGAGGCGCGCGCCGAGGCGATGGCCCGCAGGTGCGCCAGGAGCTCCCGCTCGTCGGTGTCGGCGAAGTACGCCGGCGGCATCTGCGAGACGAACCAGGGGAGGAGGTCGTCGAGGGTCTCGCTGAACCCCCCGAGCAGCGACTCACGGATGCGCTTCACATCGACGGTCATCGCCGCCCTGCGTACCACAGGCCCCGCCCCGGCGGTGAAGTCCTCCGCGCGTCGCCCCGCGCTGACGCGCCGGGCGGAGCCTCGGGGTCAGAGCTCGATCTGCGCGCCGAGCTCGACCACCCGGCTCGGGGGGATGTTGAAGAACATGTTGGCGGGCCGCGCGTTGCGCGAGAGGAAGGCGAAGAGGACCTTGCGCCAGCGCCTCATGCGGGAGCGCCCCGTGGTGAGGAGCGTCTCCTTGCCCAGGTAGAAGCTCGCGCGGCGGGCGTCGACGGAGAGCCCCTGGCGCTCGCAGAGGGCGAGCACCTCGGTGACGTCGGGGGTCTGCATGAAGCCGTAGCGCGCGAGCACCTGCCAGAAGCCCTCGCCGAGGGGCTTCACCTCGACCTTCGCGTCGTCGCCCACCTCGGGCACGTGCTCGGTCTGCACCGACAGCAGCACCACCTGCTCGTGCAGCACCTGGTTGTGCTTGAAGTGGTGCAGGAGCACCGGCGGCGCGCCCTCGGGGTTCGAGGTCATGAAGACCGCCGCGCCCTTCACCCGGTGCGGCGCGGTCGCCCTCACGTCTGCGAGGAAGAGCTCCAGCGGGAGGGTGTTGGCGTAGACGTGCAGCGCGAGCGAGGCGCGCCCCTGCTTCCACGTGGTCATCATGAGGAACACCGCCGCCGCGATCACCAGCGGCACCCACCCCTGCTGCGCGATCTTCACCACGTTGGCCCCGAGGAAGGCCAGGTCGAACACCAGGAAGAGCCCCACGAGCGAGAGGCTCTTCCACCGGGCCCAGCCCCAGCGCCGCGTCACCTAGTAGAAGAGCAGCGAGGTGATGCTCATCGTGCCGGTCACCGCGATGCCGTAGGCCGCCGCGAGGCGCGACGACTCGCCGAAGCCGAGCACCAGCGCGACGCAGGCCACCATCAGCGCCCGGTTCACCTCGGGGATGTAGATCTGCCCCTCGGCGCCGGTCGACGTGTGCACGATGGTGAGCCGCGGGCAGTACCCGAGCTGGATCGCCTGCTGCGTGAGCGAGAACGCGCCCGAGATCAGCGCCTGCGACGCCACCACCGTGGCCACCGCCGCGACGGCCACCATGGGGACGACGAAGGGCCCCGGGAGCTGCGCGAAGAAGGGGTTGTCGCGGGCGGCCTCGCCCCGCTCGAGGAGCAGCGCGCCCTGCCCGAAATAGCTGCAGAGGAGCGCGGGGAAGACCACGGCGTACCAGGCCCAGCGGATGGGCCTCCGGCCGAAGTGGCCCATGTCGGCGTAGAGGGCCTCTCCGCCGGTCACGCAGAGCACCACCGAGCCCAGGAGGAGGAAGCCGTGGGCGCCGTGGTCGGAGAAGAAGCGCGCGGCGTGGGCGGGGTTCACCGCGGAGAGCACCGCGGGGTGGCGCGCGATCCACGGCAGGCCCGCGGCGGCGATGCACACGAACCACAGGAGCGTCGCGGGGCCGAAGACAGCGCCGATGCCCGCGGTGCCCCGGCGCTGCGCGAGGAAGAGCGCCACGAGGATCGCCACGGTGATGGGGACGACGAAGTCGTGCACGCGCGGCGTCGCGACCTCGAGCCCCTCGACGGCGGAGAGCACCGAGATCGAGGGGGTGATGACGCCGTCGCCGTAGAGCAGCGCCGCGCCGAAGAGGGCGAGCAGCACCATCGCGGCGGGGGCCTTCGAGTGGCTCGCGCGGGCGTCGGGGCGAGGGTCAGCGCGGGTCATCAGGGCCAGGAGCGAGAGGATGCCGCCCTCGCCCTGATTGTCGGCCATCAGGATGAACGAGATGTATTTCACCACGATGACCAGCACGAGCGACCACACCACGAGCGAGAGCACGCCGAGCACGTTGGCCTCGCTCGGGTCGACGCCGTGCCCGCGCGCGAAGCACTCCTTCACGGCGTAGAGGGGCGAGGTGCCGATGTCGCCGTAGACCACGCCCAGGGCTCCGAGGGCGAGCTTCGCGAGGTCGGCGTTGTTCGTGGCGGCGTGGTGACCCGTCGTCGCCCGGTGCGCGCCCTCGGGTGGCGCGAGCGCGCCGGAGGAGTCTCTCATCGCGGTGGCGCAAGGTGTACGGCTCCGCGCCTCAAGCGGGCATCAAGCTCGCGGTCGTGGGCATCAAGAAAGCATCAAGGCCCGCGGGGGGGTATCAGGGGCGCGTCGCCCTTGACGCGATCTTGACCTCGCGGACCGCGATCTTGACGGCGGCGAGACGACGACGCGCGCCATGTTGAGCGCATGGACCGACACACACCGAGGCCCCCCCTCGCTCACCCGTACCGCGCCGCGCTCGGCCTCGACGAGGTCGACGCCGACGCGCCCCTGGGCGGCGACGAGCGCGTGCTCCAGTGGCTCTTCCTCACCATCGGGGTCCTGCCCGTCGCGTGGACCGTGGCGCGCGGCGGAGCGTGGGGCGCCGAGCCGACCATCGGCCTGCTCCTCGTCGTCGCCGCGGCGCGCCCCGTCGTGACCGCCCTCCTCGGCGCGCTCGCCCGCCTCACCCGACCCCGCGAGCGGGGGTGACCGCCATGCCGACGATGCTCCTCCTCGGCGGCGCGCTCGCGGCGCTGCTCCTGGCGTACCTCAGCTTCGCGCTGCTCTTCCCCGAGAGGCTCTCGTGACCGCCGCCGCCTGGCTCCAGCTCGCGCTCTATTTCGCGCTGCTCCTCGCGCTCGCGGCGCCCCTCGGCGCCTACCTCGCGCGGGTGTACGAGGGCGAGGCCGCCCTCGCCCAGCGCTTCATCGGCCCCGTCGAGCGCTGGCTCTACCGCGCCGCGGGCGTGCGCGCCGACGAGGAGATGAGCTGGCGGCGCTACGCCACTGCGACGGTCGTCTTCACCCTCGCGGGCGCGGTCTTCACCTACGGGCTCCAGCGCCTCCAGGGGCGCCTCCCGCTCAACCCCAGCGGGCTCGGCGCCGTCGCCCACCCGGTCGCGTTCAACACCGCGGTGAGCTTCACCACCAACACCAACTGGCAGGCCTACAGCGGCGAGACGACGCTCAGCCACCTCACGCAGCTCCTCGCGCTCACCCCGCAGAAC
>JAEYZO010000304.1 GCA_023428035.1 Pseudomonadota bacterium
GGCGGTGCGCCGCGCGGGGTCGACGCTGAGGGCGTTCAGCACGATCGCGTCGAGCTCCGCGGGCACCGCCGGGTTCACCCGAGAAGGGGGCTCGAACTGCCCCCCGAAGAGGACCTGGATGGCGGCGTTGGGGTCGCTGCGGGGAATCAGCGGGCGGGTGAGCAGCGTCTCCCAGAGCACCACCGCGAGGGCGAAGACGTCGGCGCGCCAGTCGAAGGGCTGCCCCTGCGCGACCTCGGGGGCCATGTACGCGATCTTGCCGACGGTGACCCCCGCCGCGGTGCGGAGCTGGTTGTCGGCCGCGCGGGCGATGCCGAAGTCCGAGACCTTCACCGCGCCCTCGACGCTGATGAGGAGGTTCTGCGGGGAGACGTCGCGGTGCACGATCTGCAGAGGCTGGCCGTCGTCCCCCATCCGTCGGTGGGCGTAGTCGAGGCCCGTGGCGGCCTCGGCGATGATGTACGCGGCGGCCACGGGGGGCACCGCGGCGCCGCGCTCGGCGCAGTGGCGCAGCACGCGCGCGACGCTGGTGCCGTCGACGTACTCCAGGGCGAGGTAGGGCTCGGGGTCGTCGCCGAAGTCGAGCACCTGCACGATGTTGGGGTGCTCGAGGCGGGCGTTGATGCGGGCCTCGGAGACGAAGCGCCCTCGGAGGGTGGGGTCGCCCTGGAGCTTGGGGAGGATGCGCTTGAGCGCCGCGCGGCGACGCACGCCGCCGGGGCCCTCGCGCTCGGCGCGGTAGACCTCGCCCATGCCGCCGCGGCCGATGAGCTCGACGAGGCGCCAGCCGCCGATGGTGGGAGTGCTCGATGGGTCCGCCGGGGCGCCCGGGTGCGGGGGAAAACCGTTCACGCGTCGCGGCGATGCTCGCGCGGCGAAGGGGCGCAGCGCAAGCGCGACGAGGCGCGAGGGGTGACCGTGGTAGCGTCGCGCGCCGTGGCCGACGAGATCGCCGACGACGTGCTCGACACGGTGGGTCGCACGCCCCTGGTGAGGCTGTCGCGCGTCGCGGGCGGGGCGTGCGAGCTCCTCGCGAAGCTCGAGTCGCGCAACCCCGCGGGCAGCGTGAAGGACCGCGCGGCGAGGGCGATGGTGCGCGCCGCCGAGGCCGACGGCGCGCTCACGCCCGGGGCGACCATCGTCGAGGCCACCTCTGGCAACACCGGGATCTCCCTCGCCATGATCGCCGCCGTGCGCGGTTACCGCTGCGTGCTGGTCATGCCCGAGGACATGTCGCTCTCGCGCCGGATGCTCACCCGCGCCTACGGGGCCGAGATCGTGCTCACCCCCGCCCTCGACGGGATGCTCGGCGCCGTGCGCCGCGCCCGCGAGCTCCTCGCCGCGACCCCGGGGGCCTTCACCCTGCGGCAGTTCGACAACCCCGCCAACGCCGAGGCGCACGAGCGATCCACCGGGGTCGAGGTGGTCGCGCAGTCGGGGGGCCGGGTCGACGCCTTCGTCGCGGGGGTAGGCACCGCGGGCACGCTCATGGGCGTCGCCCGCGCGCTGCGCTCCGCGGGGGTCGAGGCGCGCATCGTGGCGGTGGAGCCCGCGGGCAGCCCCGTGCTCTCGGGTGGAGAGCCGGGACCTCATGGTCTTCAGGGGCTCGGCGCGGGCTTCGTGCCGCCGCTCTACGACCCCTCGCTGGTCGACGAGGTGGTGACGGTGACCGAGGCCGAGGCCGAGCGCGCGCAGTCGCGGCTCTCCCGCGAGGAGGGGCTGCTCACGGGCGTCTCGGCCGGGGCCAACGCGCACGCCGCGCTGGAGGTGGGGCGCAGGCTCGGCCCCGGCGCGCGGGTGGTGACGGTGCTGTGCGACACGGGCGAGCGCTACCTCTACTGATCGCCCTCGCGCTCGCGCCGGGCTGCGGGATCATCGGGTCCCGCGGGGGCGAGTGGCGGGGCGGCGTGGGCGCGGTGCTGCGCCACCGAGAGCGCCAGGGGAGGCTCTACGTACACCGCGTCCCCGACGGCGGGGTGGCCGAGCGGGCGGGGCTGCGCGAGGGCGACGAGGTGCTCTCGATCGACGGCCAGGCGGTGCGGGGCCTGCGCACGACAGCCGTGGTCGAGCGCCTGCGCGGCGAGGTCGGCACCCGGGTGCGGCTGCGGGTGCGGCGGGGCGAGGCGGAGCGAGACGTGGTGGTCGAGCGAGCGCCCTACAGGGGGCGTTGACCGCGCGTCGAGGTGCGCGGTAGGAGCCCACGGCTCGCGCGGAGCGGGCGTGAGGAGAGCCGTGCCGTGAGCGTGCTGGTGGTGGGTTCGATGGCGATCGACACCCTGGAGTTCCCCGGGGTGGGCGAGACCCACGAGGTGGTGGGCGGGTCGGCGACCTTCGCGTCGCTCGCGGCGAGCGCCTACACCGACGTGCGGATGGTCGGCGTGGTGGGGAGGGACTTCCCCACCGCCACCCTCGACGCGCTGCGGGCCCGCAAGGTCGACCTCGAGGGCGTGCAGGTGGTCGACGGCGAGACCTTCCGCTGGCACGGGCGCTACAGCGCCGACCTCTCGTCGCGCGAGTCGATCGCGACGCGCCTCAACGTCTTCGAGCGCTTCAAGCCCGTGCTGCCGCAGTCGTACCGCCGCTCGCGGGTGGTGCTGCTCGGCAACATCCACCCCTCGCTCCAGGCCGAGGTGCTCGACCAGAGCGAGGGCGCCGAGCTCGTCGCCGCCGACACCATGAACTTCTGGATCCACGGCACCCCCAAGGAGCTCCGGGCCCTCCTCGCGCGGGTGCAGCTCCTCATCATCAACGAAGAAGAAGCCCGCGACCTCACGGGCGAGCGCGCCGTCGCCCGCGTGGGTCGGGCGCTGCGCGCGCTCGGGCCTTCGCGCGTGGTGGTGAAGCAGGGCGAGTACGGCGCCTACCTCTTCGACGACCACGGCACCTTCCACGCGCCAGCGTACCCCGTCGAGGAGGTGGTCGACCCCACCGGCGCGGGAGACACCTTCGCGGGCGCGATGCTGGGCTACCTAGACTCCCACGGCCCGCTCACCGAGGGCTCGATCCGACGCGCGGTGATCCACGGCTCGGCGGTCGCGTCGCTCTGCGTCGAGCGCTTCGGCACCCGGGGGCTCCTGGAGCTCAGCCCCGAGGCCGTGACCGAGCGGGTCAAGGCCTTCGCCCGGCTCGTGCACCACGACAAGCCCTGACGCCCGTGTCGCGGTGGCCTCGGCGCCGCGCGTGCGTCTTGCCCTCCCAGTACCCTTCGCGTAGCGTCCGCGCCGTTTGAGCCGACGGGGCACGCGGGGCGCGCGCGCAAGCGATCCCTCGCACGTCGGCGTCGATCCAAGAGACGACGATGGAGGCTTCGATGAAGACGATCTGGACGATGCTCGTGTGCGGCGCCCTCGGCGCGGCGACCGTGGGCTGCAGCGACGACCCGGCCCCGACCAACAACACCGACGCTGGGACGAACCCCACCGACACGGGCGGCGGCGGCGACGGCGGCGGCTCCTGCGGCACGCCCCCGGCGGTGAACGGCCGGGTGCCCTACCACGAGTGCAGCTCCACCCCGGTCTGCCCTGCCCAGCGCTTCACCAACCCGGCGATGACCCCGGGCTACCGCCTCACGTACCTCAACATCCGCGAGCCCGCGGCGCTCGCCTCCGCGGCGATCCTCTCGGTCGTCAACGCCGCCGTGAAGGACGGCCGCTTCCTCTGGGGCCTCAAGCTCGACCTAGCGGCGAACACCTTCCGCACCGGCGGCATGAACCCCGCGACCTTCATGCGCGGCACCACGGGCCTCGGGCTCCTCGACGGCAGCTACCAGTTCTTCAGCGGCAACGCCCCCGGCGGCGCGGGCGCCCGCTACGACGCCATCACCGGCATGGGCACCCTCACCGGCGACCGCTTCTCGTCGATGCAGATCAACACCACGGTGAACATCCCGATCTTCTCCGACGCCGCGGGCACCCAGCTCCTCACCCAGCTCCCGCTCGAGAACGCGCGCTTCAGCAACGTGCAGATCACCTCCGACCGCGGGTGCATCGGCCTCGGCCAGGCCGCCGGCGGGCGCTTCACCGAGAGCACCTCGAACTGGCTCACCGAAGACAACGGCATGCCCTACGGCGTGGTCGAGGCCGACATCACCGTCACCAACAGCCAGTCGGTCACCGTCGAGCTCGGCGGCACCCCCACGCCGCTCTGCAACCTGCTCTCGGGCAACAACTGCATGAGCGACGCGCGGCCCTGGATGCGCGAGCCCACGATGGCCATGGTCAACGGGATGAACGTGGAGGTCTACCACCTCCGCGCCGAGTTCGCGGGCGTGTCCGCGAACATCCCCTGACGTAGCGCCCCGCCCTGGCGGCGCCGCGGCGCCCGCTCCGCTCCCTGCCCTCGCCCTCTCTCCTCCCGCCGGACGTCAACTTCGTCGCAGGTCGCGGCTAGACCCGCCCCACGCGCCGCTTGTAAGGTGCGCCCGTGCCCTGGGAACCCACGGCGTCGCGCGACGTCGCCTCCCCTCACCGTCGCCGTGCTCCCGGCGAAAGGAACGTTCTTGCCATGTGGTCGATGCTTCGAAGGGTCTACTGGATCGTCGCCGTGATCCTCATCTCGGGGTGTAGCGGCGGCGGGTGTTCGGGCTGCGCCGGCGGCGCCATCACGCCCATCCCCGGCGGCTACCCCCTCACGCCCGAGACGCGCATCCCGCGCGCCGCGCAGATCCGCCTCACCGAGACGGGCCTCGCGCAGGTGCAGGCGGTGGCCCCCGCGCTCCTCGGGGGCTTCGTGGGCTCGGGCATCGACGTGCCCCGCACGTCGCAGAACCTCAGCGTCGGTCGGGCGATCATCTGCCCGAGCGGCACCTGCCGCATCAACGTCTCGCTCCCCGACTCGGCGCTTCAGCTCCGCTTCCAGGAGCCCAACGCCATCAGCGCCAACGTGCGGGTGATCGTCGACGGCAACATCCCGCTGCGCGCGTGCGTCGGGAGCTGCAGCGACTCCTGCGGCGGCACCTTCTGCGGCACCATCGCCTCGCCCACGCTGCGGGTGAACACCCGCTCGGGCAGCCACCCCTACATCGGCCTCCGCACCCGGGCCACGGTGCGGCGAGACACGCACCCGCCGCGGCAGAACTACCACCGCGCCGACATCGTCTCCCCGACGGGCTCCGGCGACGCCATCCAAGAGGCCCCCGGCGAGGGCATCGAAGACGCCGACATCACCTGCGCCGACTCGTGGGTGTGCGGCATCGTGAACCTCCTGCGCGGCACGCTGATCAACCAGTTCCGCGGTCAGCTCGCGGGGGCCCTCGGCCCGGTGACCGAGGCGCTCGCGCAGAGCTCCGACCCCAACCCGCCGGGCTGCCCCACGGGCACCACCGCCCGCAGCGGCAATTGCTACTACTCCGACAACACGGTCGTACCGATGCTGCTCGGCACCGACGGCCGCGGGAACTTCGGCGCCCTGCTCTCGAGCGTCGCGCCCGGCGCCCAGGCGAACCTCAGCTTCCTCCTCGCCGCGGGCGACAACAGCGCCGACGGCCAGGTGGTCAACGGCGGCATGAGCATCAACGCCTTCGGGGCCTTTCAGTCCCTCGGCCACAACGCCTGCGTGCCCCGCGTCGCCGCCCCGCGCATCCCCGAGATCCCTGAGTACATGGCCCTGCGCGGCAACACCGTGCCCGGCACCAGCACCCCCATCGACTTCGGCCTGGGCATCTCTGAAGACTTCCTCAACTACGCCGCCTTCCAGATGTGGGACGCGGGGATGCTCTGCCTCGGCCTCGGCACCAGCGTGAGCCAGCAGCTCAACGCCGGCACCTTCTCGGTGCTCCCCGCCCTGAGCTCGCTGCGCGCGGTGCTCTTCCCGAACACCACGGGCCCCGTCGCGATCGTGCTGCGCCCGCAGCAGCCGCCGAACGTGCGCCTCGGCCGCGGCACCAACATCGACACCGACCCGACGATCCTCATGCGCCTGCCCTCCCTCGCGCTCGACTTCTACGCCTGGAGCGAGGAGCGCTACGTGCGCTTCATGACCATGACCACCGACGCCAACGTCGGCATCAACCTCGTGGTCGACACCGGCGGCCTGCGCCCGCAGCTCGGCACGCTCCGCACCGAGAACGTGCGGGTCACCAACAACAACCTCATCTCGGGCAACCCCGCGCTCATCGGCGCGTCGCTGCAGGCGATCCTCGGCCCCGCCATCGGCATGGTCGCGGGCTCGCTGCCCGTGGTCGAGATCCCGTCGATCCCGGTGCCGGGCTCGATGGGCGCGTCGCTCGGCGACATCACCATCAACGTCCCGCCCTCGGGCGTGCAGGGCGTGACCGAGGGCAGCACGCGCTTCCTCGGCATCTTCGCGGGCCTTCGCTTCGTGGCCGCCTCGGGGATGCCCCTCTCGCTGCGCCTCGACACCACCGCCGCCCTCCAGGGCGTGCGCGTGAACCCCGAGCTCTACCGCTCCATCGAGGGCCTGCGCGCCGAGAACCTCCCGCGCGTCGCCTTCAGCGTGGGCACGCCCAACGACTTCGGCCGCGGGGTCGAGTACGCCTACCGCGTCGACCGCGGCACCTGGAGCGGCTGGTCGACCCAGACCCGCTACGAGGTGCAGGACCCGGCCTTCCTCTTCCCGGGCCGCCACACCGTCGCGGTGCGCGCCCGCGTCGAGGGTCAGCCCGACACCGCCGACACCGAGCCCGCGGTCTTCGACGTCGTGATCGACGGCGCGCCGCCGAGCCTCACCGCCCACCTCGAGGGCGGCCGCGTCGTGGCCGAGGGCTCCGACGAGAGCTCCACCCCCGCGCAGCTCGAGTACGCCTTCCAGTTCGACGACGACGCTCAGGGCGCCTGGGGCCACGACGCGAGCGCGGCGGTGCCCGAGGGCGCGACGCGCATCCGCGTGCTCGTGCGCGACGCCGCGGGCAACGTGACCGAGCGGGTCATCACCCGTCAGTCGCTGATCCGCGGCGGCCCCACCACCGACGAGGGCGACTCTGGCTGCGGCTGCCGCGTGGCGGGCGGTCGCTCCTCCAGCCGCGGGGGCCTCGCGCTCCTCGGCCTCTTGGGTCTCGGCGTGGCGATCGGCTCTCGCCGTCGCGCGCGGC
>JAEYZO010000354.1 GCA_023428035.1 Pseudomonadota bacterium
GCCCAGCGCTGCACCGCGGCCTGCCCCGCCTCGCGCCCCTCGGAGAAGGCCCCCGCGGGCAGCGGCGCGAGGGGCTCGTCGTCGGCGTCGTCCGGCAGGAGCCGCGTGATCACCCGGGTGAAGGGCCCGATCGCCGCGAGGAAGACCGTGGCGGTCACGAGGTTGAAGACCATGTGCGCCAGCGCGAGCGTCACGGTCGGCTCCAGCCCGAGCCGGCGGAGCCCCAGCCCGAAGGGCTTCAAGAAGGGCAGGAACATCAGCGCCCCGCCCACGTTGTAGAGCGTGTGGCTCAGGGCCGTGCGCCGCGCGCTCGTGTCGAGGGAGGCCGCGGCGATCAGCGACGTCGCCGTGGTGCCCACGTTGGCCCCGATGATCAGCGGCAGGGCCTGATCGAAGTCGATGACGCGCTGACCCAGGAGCACGATCGCGACGCCGGTGGTGACCGAGCTCGACTGCACGACCACGGTGAAGACCGCCCCCACGACGACGCCGAGCGTCGACCCGCGCACGCCCGCGAGCGCCGCGATCACCGCCGGGTCGTTCTTGAGCGGCTGCACCGCGGCCGAGACGAGCTGCAGGCTGAAGAAGACCAGGCCGAAGTAGAAGACCGAGCGGCCGAACACGCGCCACCGGAACGGCAGGAGCCCGATGACGAAGCCCACCAGGATGAGCGCCGGGGCGAAGTCGGTGAGCTTCAGGGCGACGAGCTGCGCGGTGACGGTCGTGCCTACGTTGGCGCCGAAGATGATCCCGAGGCTCTGGCGAAAGCTCAGCGCGCCCGCGTCGACGAGGCCCACCGCGATGACGCTCGTGGCGGTGCTCGACTGGATGACCGCCGTGACCGCCGCGCCGAGCGCGAAGGCCGACAGCCGCGTGCTCGTCCCCCGCGCGAGGAAGCGCCGGAAGCGCGCGCCGGTCACCGACTGCACCTCGGTGCTGAAGTGCTCGATCCCGAACAGGAACAGCACGACGCCCGCGGCGACGGCGATGAAGACCTGCACCTGGCCCATGGCGATTGGGCTAACAGGTCCGACGCGCGGGCGACAAGCGCGTCGAGTCGGCGCGGCCCGGCGCTCCGAAGTTGACCTCCCCCGCGCCCGCTGTCGTAGCGTGCGCGCTCAACACTCCCACGGAGGGCTTCGCATGAGCGTCGAGGGCGAGCGGGCGGCGGGCGGCACGGCGTTGAGCGCGGAGGACCGCGGCGTGGCTCGCTCCCTCGCGGGCACGCTCTCGGTGACGGGGCTGGTGCTGATGGCGCTGGCCATCGTGGCGATCCTCTACGCCGTGGTGTTCATCGTGAGCGACCGCCACGACCCGACGCTGCTGGTGGTGACCGCGCTCTGCGCGCCGATGGTGATCGCGGGCTTCTGGCTCCGCTCCGCCGCGGAGCCCCTGGTGAAGGTCGCCGAAGGCGCGGGCGACGACGTCGCGGGCCTCGTCTCTGCGCTGCGAGAGTTCCAGCGGGTGTTCGCCCTGCAGCGCACGGGCTTCGCGCTCGCCCTGGTGGTGGCCGTGGCCTGCGTGGTGGCGCAGGCCTTTCGCTGAAGGGCGCGGCTCAGCGGTAGAGCGGGCCCATCCGACGACCGAGCGGTCGCCAACAGAGGAAGTTGTCCTGCCAGGTGTGCGGGTCTGACGGCTCGTTCCATTGAACGCACTGCTGCCCGGGCACGGGGCCCGCGCTGTTCCATGAGAACAGGTATGGCAGCGACGGCGGCACGCAGAGGAAGTTGTCCTGCCAGGTGTGCGGGTCGGCGTCTTCGCGGACCTGCGTGCAGCGCATCCCCGGGAGGGGCCCCGCGGAGGACCACTGGATCCCCATGTCCTGCGCCGCGCAGAAGTAGTTGTCCTGCCAGGTGTTCGGGTCGGCGTCTTCGCGGATCTGCGTGCAGGCCATCCCTGGGAGCGGGCCCGCGCAGCTCCACGCGAAGGGGCCGCTGCGGGACTCGCACGACGCGGGCGCGGGCTGCACCACGGGCGGCGGGGCCGTGAAGGTGGGCCGACCGAAGCGCCGCGCGCCGGACCAGCAGAGGTAGTTGTCCTGCCAGGTGTGCGGGTCCGCGGGCTCACTCCATTGAACACAGTCCAGACCCGGCACGGGCCCCGCGCTGCTCCACGTGAACACCACGGGGGACGTGGGCGGCACGCAGAGGAAGTTGTCCTGCCAGGTATGGGGGTCGGCGTCTTCGCGGACCTGCGTGCAGCGCATCCCCGGGACGGGCCCCGCCGACGACCACTGGATGCCCAGGTCCCGCGCCGCGCAGAAGTAGTTGTCCTGCCAGGTGTTCGGGTCGGCGTCTTCGCGGATCTGCGTGCAGGCCATCCCCGGGATCGCGCGGAAGCAGCTCCACGCGAAGGGCCCGTTGGCCTGCTCGCAGCCCGCGGTGTCACCCGGCACCGGGCGCGGCTGCGCCTCGGCGACCCCCACCGCGCTCAAGGCCATCGAGAGAACCGCCGCCGTGAACGAGGCCTTCTGGTGATCGCGCATGAACCCACCTCTCGCCCCCGCAGAGGGGCTCCGCCAGACCGTTGCGGGCGTGACCCTATCACCCCGCGCGCCGCGCCCGATCTCACGATTCTCCGCGGGAGTGACACCGCGCACCCCCCGGTGCAGACACGCGCCGCGCTGACGCCACGACGACCCTTCACCCCAGGGCGAACATATACCAGACCCCCCGTCTTGCCACAAGACCACCCCACGACCGCACAGTCTTCAGCCATGAGAGAACACTCCGTGGTGATCGTGGGCGGTGGGCCGACGGGGCTGACGCTGGCCGCCGAGCTCGCCCTCGCGCGCGTCGACGTGGCCGTCGTCGAGCGGCGGATGACCCAGGAGATCGAGGGCTTTCGCGCGGGCGGGCTCTACCCGCGCTCCCTCGAGGTGCTCGACCAGCGCGGGGTCGTCGACCGCTTCGTCGCCCTCGGTCAGAAGGCCCCCGTCGCGTCGTTCTCGACCGCGCTGATCGACATCAGCGATATGCCAACGCGGCACAGCTACAGGCTCGCGCTCGCGCAGAGCCACATCGAGCGCCTCCTCGCCGAGTGGGCCGCCGAGCTCGGGGTGACGGTGCTCCGCGGGGTCGAGCTCGCGGACTTCTCTCAAGACGACACCGACGTCACCGTCGCGTTGTCTGATGGAGGGGCGCTGCGCGCGCGGTACCTCCTCGGCTGCGACGGCGGCCGTAGCCTCGTGCGAAAGAAATCCGGGATCGAGTTCCCGGGATCGGACCCGTCGGTGAGCTACCTGATCGCCGAGGCCACCCTCTCCGACGACGCGCCCTGGGGCATGCACCACGGCGAGAGGGGCAACCACGGGCTCGGCAGGACCGACGACGGCCGCGCGCGGGTCGTGGTGCCCGAAGAGACCGTCACCCGCGGCGCCGCGCCCAGCGTCGAAGAGCTCCGCGCCGCCCTGGTCGCCACCCACGGGAGCGACTTCGGCCTCCGTGACGTCACCTGGCTCTCTCGCTTCAGCGACATGGCCCGCCAGGCGGCTTCGTACCGCGCGGGGCGCGTGCTCCTCGCGGGAGACGCCGCGCACGTCCACTCACCCGTGAACGGGCAGGGGCTCAACACCGGCATGCAAGACGCCGTGAACCTCGGGTGGAAGCTCGCCCAGGTCGTCCACGGGACCTCCCCCGAGGGCCTCCTCGACACCTACCACTCCGAGCGTCACCCGGTCGCGGCGCGGGTGCTCCACAACACCATGGCGGCCACCGCCCTCGGCCGCGGAGACGCCCGCTCCGCCGCGCTCCGAGAGAGCGTGACAGCCCTCCTCTCGATGGACGAACCACGCAGGCGCTACGGCGCGATGATGACCGGCCTCGACATCCGCTATGACCTCGGTGAAGGCCACCCCCTGCTCGGGAGGCGCGTGCCCGACCTCGACCTCATCACCGATGACGGACCGACCCGGGTGTTCGCGCTCCTCCACGACGCAGAGCCGGTGTTGCTCGGCCTCGACGGAGCCTCTTCATTGGACATCGCCCCTTGGGACGACCGCGTGACGCGCATCGACGCCCGCGCGGTCGGCCCGTGGGAGCTCCCCGCCGTGGGAGCGGTGTCTCCTCCCGCGGCGGTGTTGATCCGCCCCGACGGCCACGTCGCCTGGGCGGGAGACGGCGCCGACCAGGGCCTCCGCGACGCGCTCACCACCTGGTTCGGCCCCGCCCGCGAGGGGTGAGCCCGCGCCTCAGGCCACCTCGCTCTCGCCCGCGTCGCGGTCGTCGATGCAGCCCACCAGCCACCAGCGCCGCGTCTGCTCCCAGCGCCCGAAGGCGAGCTCCGCCTCGGCCAGCCGGTCGACCTCGCGGTCCGAGATCAGGTAGCGCTCGCCCGCGTCGTCCATCCCGTCGTTGCGATCCTTGACCATGTGAAACCTCGCTCGCTCTAGGGCGGCGCCGCTCGCCGCCCGTCGTGAGCTCACTGTTCCACCGAGCGTCTGTTCACCTGAACAAAACGACAGTGCCTCTCGGACGAGGAATGTCCCCTACGCCTTGGTGCTCTCGGCGAGCACCTCGGGGGTGAAGCACTCGGGCAGGAGCTCCTTCACGGTCACCACGCGCTGCACCGCGCCGTTCACCACCAGCCCGACCGGGAGCTCCGGCGCGAACTCCGAGAGCACCTGCCGGCACGCGCCGCAGGGCGCGCCCGCCGTGGGGCCCGCGGTGGCGACGGCGAGGGCGACGAAGCCCCTCCAGCCGTTGGCGAGGGCGGTGGTGACCGCGTTGACCTCGGCGCACACGCACAAGGGGTACGACGCGTTCTCGACGTTGCACCCGCGCGCGACGCCCTCGGTGGTGAGCAGCGCCGCCCCCACCCTGTAGCGAGAGTAGGGCGCGTAGGAGCGCCCGCGCATCGCCTCGGCCTCGCGCGCGAGGTCAGCCCACTGCTCGTCGGTGAGTGTCACTGCGCTCGCTTGTACCCCTGACCCGCGGCGAGTGGGTACAACGCCCGGCGATGAGCGACGTCCTCCGCGCGCCCGCGCTCACCGCGGCGGGCTTTCGGCACGGCTTCTCGACGCGCGCGGGGGGCGTGAGCGAGGGGCCCTTCGCCGCGATGAACCTCGCGGCGCACGTCGGCGACGACCCCGAGCGCGTGGCCGAGAAC
>JAEYZO010000476.1 GCA_023428035.1 Pseudomonadota bacterium
GCTCAGCCTCGCGCGCGTGCCGACGCGGGCGGGAGGGTGGGGGGCGCTGCTCTGGCTGTCGCCGACCAGCCTCGTGTTGCTCCCCCTCGTGCACGTGGCGGAGCTCGCGCTGGTGACCGACCTCCAGAACGTCCCAGGGAGCCTCGCGCAGAGCCAGGCCGTCGGTTTCCTCGTGAACTTCTATGGCGGGCTGCTCTGGCCGCGCGCGGCCTTGGGGCCCGAGGCCTCCGTCGCCGCGTGCGTCGCCTACCTCGCCCTTCGCTGGGGCCTGGCCCTGGTGGTGATCCCGGGCCTCCTACGAGCCGTCGCACGGAGCAACGGGCTGAGCTTCGCGCCTGACACCGTTTACTTCCCGCTGAAACTTCGGGCGCGGAACGTCGCGTTGGCGACCGTTCCCCTCGCGGCCCTCTCCCTCGCGTTCACGGCGCGCACGACCGAGCCCACGGTGCAGCAACGCCTGAGCGCTTCGCTGCGAGACGCGGCGACCTGGGAGCGGTTTCGCCCGCCCAGCGATTGCGTCGTCGAGCTCGAGCGCGAGACCTCCGACCCGCGTCGCGTCCACGAGCGGGCGATCCTCCGCGTGCTCGTCCCTGGCTTCGACCCCTCTCTGGCGGGGCAGCCGATCGAGGCCGACCCGCGCCGCGTCCACGTCGTGCGAGGGTGCCGCGGCGTGACCGCGAACGCCGCCGGCCGCGGCGGGATGCGGCTCGCGGTGCGCGAACCCATCGGGGCGGGGAGGATGTTCGTGGTGGCGCACACGCGGGTGGTCCCGCTCGGTGAGCTCTCCGAGGCGACGGGCTTTCAAGCGGTGGTGTCGGTCGACGGGGCGCGCCTGCGGGTCGACGCGATCCGGGCCTGGCAGGGGCAGCCGGGGGAGCACCTGCGCGTCGAGGCGCTGCCCGTGTCGAGCGGGCCGGTGATCGTGCAACACTTCCAGCGCAACGGCGGGCTGGGGGAGAGCGAGACGCTGGCGCGGGTGCTCCGTCTCCGCGAGGGGAGGCTCGAAGAGGTCGTGGAGCTCACGACCCGCGAGGACGACGACGGCTGCCCGAACCGGACGACCCCGTGGCGCTTTCGTCGCTCGGCGACGCTTCGCGCCGACGGCCCCTCGGTGGTCGTGACGAGCGACTATCGTTGGGAGCAGGGCCAGTGTCGCGGCGACGCGCCCACGCCCCCGGCGCTCGCCGCGGTCACCCGGCGCGGGGTGCAGCGCTTCGACCCCACCGCCGCGAACGTGACGCTCCCTCCGGCTCCCGAGGCGAGCCCGCCACCCCTGCCCGCGGCGTGGACCGAGTGGATCGCCGGGGGTCAGGGCGACATGCTCAACCCTGACGACGCCGAGGCTGAAGCGATGGCGCACGCGACGGAAGAGCCGACACCAACCTCTGCGCCGCCTCCATCGCAGCCCGAGGCGTCGTCGATGCCGCTCAGGCCCGACAGCGTGGTCGCGTCGAGCTTCTTCCAACGACGACGCGAGCGTCACTCGCCCGAAGACGCCTTCGACGGCGTCGCGCGCACGGCGTGGAACGATGGCGTTCCTGGGTCGGGTCGCGGGGAGTGGATCGAGGCGCGCTTCAATGAGGCGCGTCGCTTCCAGAGGGTGACCTTCAGCGCGGGGTACGACTATGTCCACCCTCGCTTCGGCGACCTGTTCTTCGCGAACGCCCACTTGCGTACCGCGACGCTGTCCGTCGACGGCCGCGTCGTGCGCACGGTCGACGTCCCCTACGAGCAGCGGCAGGTGAACGTTGACCTGGGCGGCGTCGAAGGGCGGTCGCTGCGGATCACCGCCACAGAGGTGCACGACGGCCAGCAGTGGCAGGACGTCTGCGTGACCGAGGTGGTCATCGAGGGGAGCGTTTCCGCGGCTCCTCCAGCGGCTCCGGCGCTCTCTCCTGTCGCTGCGGCTCCTCCGGCTCCGGCGCGGCGCTGCACGCTGACGCAGCCGTCGAGTTTTCACCTGCGCTCGGAGCCCACCGCCCGTCGCTCAGGGAGCCGAAACTACCCCGCGGGTGAAGCCATCGAGGTCCTCGAACCCACGGAGGTCTATCGCCGCGGTGACCAGAGGCTCGTGCGGGCGAGGGTGATGTCTGACGGGGGCGAGGGCTACGTCTTCCTGGTGCCGAGTCAGCGCGCGCGGTGTGGGCTGTGAATCATCCCAGCCGGTACGGGCCGCGCGGGCTGTTCACGATGAGGAGTCTCCATGAAGTGTTCGTCATGCGGCTACAGCACCACGTTCTTTGATTTCACGGCCTGCCCCACCTGCGGAAAGGTTTCTGGCGGTGAGCCGAGGCCGCAGTGGACGTCGACCCCGCCCGCGCCGGAGCCCACCGCGGTGAACGGACCGCCCACGCTCGCGGCGCCGACACACCTACCGGTTTCGCCGCGTTACAAGAACCTCGTAGACGTGGGTCGTGCGTTGAGCACGCTCGGGTCGTTCCTCCACGTGGTGAGCGTCTTACTCGGGCTCGGCAGCCTGGGAGTCCTGATGGTGGGAGTAACGCAATTCAGCCCCGCGCAGTTCGGTTTCAATCCGATCCCGATCATGATGGCCTTCGGCGGCGCGTCGGGTGTCGCGATGGCGGTGATGATGTTCGTTACGGGGAGCGTCGTCGCTGCCATCGGGGAGGGCTCGTTGGCCGTCGCTGACATCGCGACGAACACCACGCCCCGCTGAGCGCTGCGCGACGGCGCCGCGAGCCCGCAGTTCCACGATCACCTCACAGACGCCGCGTCGGACTACTTCGCGTCGCCCTTCGCCTTCGCCTCGGCGCTCTTCGAGGGGCGCCCGAAGCCCATCGCCTGGAGCTGCGCGATGATCCGCGTCGCGGCCTCGGCCTTGTCCTCGTGCGCGCGGAGCTTCTGGACGAAGTCCTCCACCGCCTCGCGGACGGCGGCGCCTTCGGGGCCGACGAGGTCGGCGAAGCGCGGGTCGAGCAGGTGCTCGTACGGGTCCGCGGCGAGCAGGGCCACGCGGTCGAGGAACACCTCCAACTGCCGCACCCGATGCCCGAACGAGAGCCCCTGGTCGAAGCGAACGATCTGAAAGCGCTCGTACAACTCCTTGTCCGGCGGGTCCGCGTCGAGGGAGAGCACCGTCCCGAGCTTCTCCGTCGATGGAGACGTATCGACGGCGCGGAGCACCGTCTCGATCACCGAGGTCAGGTTCGGGTCGGTCGTCCCGAAGCCGACGAAGAGCATGTGTCGGGTGATGAGCAGCGACTCGACGATGCCCTTGAAGGCCCCGCGGCGCTCCTCGAATCCGTGGTAGTCGCGCTGCGTGAGCACGATGTCGTCGACGCGCTCGCGGCAGCCGTGGAGCTTCAGGAGCCAGCGCCGCCCCATGCCCCGCTTGCCGTGAAGGATCACGTCGAGGGGGCGGCTCGCGTCGGCTCGCGCGGCCCTCTCGAAGAGCGTGTCGTAGTTGAGCGTGACGGTCTCGTTCACCGGCAGGCTCGCCAGGAGCCCGTGCGCCAACGCCACGCGGTGGCCGTCGCACTTCGCCGCCACGACCTCGCGGAACCGACGGATGTCACTGAAGCGCCCCGCGAGCGACCCCGCCCGATCCAACGCGAGGGTGGCCTTCTGCGCGGGCGTGAGCCCCGGGCGGTCCCGAAGGAGTTCTTTCTTCTCCGCCGTCGACATCCCCGCGGCGTCCGCGAGCGCGCTCAGGAGCTCGTTCCACGTCGGGAGCCCCGCGCCCACGCTCACGCCCGCGCCCGTCAGCAGACACAGCTTCCCCGCTCGCGCGTGCTCGGCCAGGGCCTTCGCGCTCGCCTCCAGGTCCGGCGGGAGAGACGACGCGGTCCCTCGCTTCCTCCGCGCGTGCTGGAGCGCGGCGTACTGCTCCCGCTCGTTCACGACGATCACGACGTCCGCCGCGTGCTCCTTCGTGAACCCCTCGACCGCGTCGAGGAGCCGTCGCACCAGCTCGCCCGACACCTTCTCGGCGTTGTTCCGACCCGACCCGACGAGGTGCAGCGCGAGCAGCGGGAGCCCGCGCTTCGTCCTCAGCTCGCGTGGTTTGCCTTGCGCGTCGGGCGTATACAGCCGCGCGAGCGCCAGGGGGAGCCACTGCTTCGCGCTCTCGATGGGCCAGTCGATGTCACGGCTGTCGTCGAGGCCGATGTCGGTGATCCACAGGTCCGGGCCGACCTTGCCCGCGGTGCCTTCGGCGGTGTCGCGGTAGACGGTGCGCGCCGCGCCGTTGGGACCCCCCGACGGAAGCTTCGCGCCGGAGAGCCAGCGCTCGTCCTCGTGGAGCCACGAGTCCTTCACGTGGTGGTCGCGGTACACGGGCACCAGGCGGGCGTCGCAGTGGAGGTCCTCGACGCGGCCGAGGTAGGCGAAGACGTGCCCGCGCGTCGGCTCGTTCGTGAGCCTCGCCGGATCACCCTCCGGCCCGGTGTGGAGCAGGCGCTCCGCGAGCGTCAGCGCGTCGACGGGCCAGTACGTCGTCGGGCGTGGCCTCCGAACGCCCGCCGCGCCCCGCTGCGGGTGGCAGCTCGACACCGCGCGCCTCCACCGCAGGGGAACGCCCTCCCGCCCGTACACCGCCCCGAGCAGCGCCCCCGCGATGGCCGCGTTCGTGTCGGTGTCGCCGCCGCGCCCGACCGTCTCGATGACACCGCGCTCCAGCCCCCCCGCGTGGAGCAGCGCGTAGAACGCGTTCTGTAGCGCCAGCGTCACCAGACCCATGGTCGTGACCATGTCCGCCGGGGCCGCGGTCTCCGCGCGGGTGAGCGCGTCGATCACCTCTGGGTGGGCCTTCGCGCGCTTCGCCCACGCCAGCGCCGCTTCGTAGGCGGTGCGGGCGCCCTCTCCGCGGACCGCGCGCGCGACGGCCACGCAGTAGACCGCGCACGCGTCGCGGCACACGTCGTTGCGGTGCGTGAGCCCGCTCTCGGCGCGGGCGAGCGCGGCGATGGCGTCGTCGTCGAGCCGGTGGGCCCACACCGCGAGCGGGCTCACCCGCATCAGCGACCCGTTGGCCTTGCTGTCGTCGTTGAAGCGCCCCGCGAGCCCCGCGCTGGTGGTGGTGCCCATGTCGAAGGGGCCGCTCCCGGCCCAGGCCCGGTAGGCGTCGGTGATGGCGGTGAGGTCGTGGCGGCCGTCTCGCGCGAGGCAGCGCGCGAGGGTGAGCGCCATCTCCGAGTCGTCGGTGGGCTGCCCCGCCAGGGTGTCCCAGCAACCGCCGTCGCGCAGGTCGCGCACGCCGTCGGGGTGTCGGCGCGCGATCTCGCTCGGGCCCTGGAACTCCACCAGCGAACCCAGCGCGTCGCCCGCGAGCTGGCCGAGGAGGCACCCCTGCGCGCGGGCGAGACGAGCCGCGTCTGCGACGTGGGCGCCGACGGCGGGGACCGTGAGCGCGAGCCCGGCCACGGTCTTCGGGACGTCGCTCTCCCAGTTCGCCCGACCCCGCGCGGCGAGCTCCTGCGCGAGCGGCAACGAGCCTCCGTACACCGCTCCGTCGAAGCGTGAGCGGTACCGCACGGGCTCGCCGCGCGCGTCGACGAGCTCGCCGCCCACCGCGCGCAGGAGGGCGTGGCCTCCCGCGGTGTCCCAGTCGGTGACGGAGCCCGTGGCGACCGCGGCGTCGACCTCTCCCGCCGCGACCAGCGCGAGCCGGTAGGCGATGCTGGGCACGGCGCGGAACCTCCCCGGGGCGACGTACGCGCTGCTCCCGATAGGCTTCGCGTCGTGCTCGTGGTTGAGCGCGACGACGACCTCGGGCCCGAGCTCGCCGGGCAGCGCCGCTCGGTGGACCTCAGCGCCGTCGCGGGTGAGGGGGCAGCCCTCGGCCCACGCGATGAGGTCGCCGTCGTCGTCGGGCGCGGCGAAGGCGTAGACCACGCCGAGCACGGGCGCGCCCTCGTGGATGAGCGCGATCGACACGGCGCTCCCGCGGTAGCCCCGCATGAAGGCGCTGGTGGCGTCGTTCGGGTCGACGAGCCAGAAGGTCGCGGGTCGGTGGGGGAGGTGAGGGTTGAGCTCCTCGCCGACGTAGCCCCACGAGCGGTCGTGCGCGACGAGGGCGTCGCGGATCACGCGCTCGGCCTCGGCGTCGACCTCGGCGTGGCCGCCGTGACCGCGAGGGCCGCCCGCGCGGTGGAGCTCGGCGCGGAGGAGGAC
>JAEYZO010000491.1 GCA_023428035.1 Pseudomonadota bacterium
GCCATGACCCGCGAGCTCGCCGCGCGCTCCCGCTCCAGGGTCACCCTCATCGCCCCCGACGGGAGGGTCTTCGCCGACAGCGAGCTCACGCCCTCGCGGCTCTCCTCCCTCGACGGCCACGACGCCCGCCCCGAGGTGCGCGCCGCCCGCGAGCGGGGCTCGGGCCTCGCCTCTCGCACCAGCGGCACCCTCCAGCGCCCCTTGCGCTACGCCGCCGTGCGCACCGAGGGCCCCGGCGGCTACTGGGTCGTGCGCGTGTCGGTCTCGCCCGCGATCATCGAGACCACCCGCGCCGCCACCCGACGGATGCTCTGGGTCGGCGGCCTCCTCGGCCTCGCCGTCGCCGCGGGGATGTCATGGCTCGCGGTCACCCTCGCCGCGCGCCCGCTGCGGGCCCTCACCGCGAGCGCCCGCGCCATGGTGGCCGACCTCTCGGTGCGAACCCGCCTCGGCGACGACGACGAGGTGGGAGCCCTCGCCGAAGCCCTCGACGCCCTCGCTGACAACCTCGCCGCGTCCCTCCGCTCGCTGGGCAGGGAGCGCGACCGGCTCGGGGCCATCCTCGAGTCGATGGCCGAGGGCGTGCTGGTCACCGACGCCACGGGCAACGTGGTGCTCGCCAACCGCGCGGTGCGCGAGATGTTCCTGCTCGGGGGAGGCGTGCAGGGCAGGCCCCCCATCGAGGTGCTGCGGAGCGCGGAGCTGCACGAGCTCTTCACCGACGTGCGCGCGGGGGCTCCACCCGTGACCCGCGAGATCGCGGTGGGCGGGATCCGCCCGCGGCGGGTGATGGCGCGCGTCGCCCCCGTCGAGGACCCCGGCACCGGCGCCGTGGCCCTGCTCTCCGACGTGACCGAGCTGCGACGTCTCGAGACCGTGCGGAGGGACTTCGTGGCCAACGTCTCGCACGAGCTCCGCACCCCCGTGGCGGCGATCCGCACGGCGACGGAGACCCTGCTCCTCGGGGCTGCGCGGCGGCCCGACACCGCCGAGGAGTTCGTCGGGATGATCGACCGCCACGCCGAGCGCCTGCACCGACTCGTCGAAGACCTCTTGGAGCTCTCCCGCCTCGAGGCCCGGGAGCTGCGCCTCGACCTCGCGTCAGCCTCGCTCCGCGAGGAGTGCGCGCGCGCCCTGGAGCTGATGCGCCTCGCGGCGGAGGCCCGCCGCACGCGGCTGGTGAACGCGGTGCCCGAAGACATCGCCGAGGTGGTGGTCGACCGCCGCGCGCTGGAGCACGTGCTCACCAACCTGGTCGACAACGCGATCCGCTACTGCCCCGAGGGGGCGACGGTGACGCTGCGCGCCTCGCGCAGGGGCGACGGCGTGCGGCTCACGGTGGAGGACGACGGGCCGGGCATCGAGGCGCGGCACCTCCCGCGGCTCTTCGAGCGGTGCTACCGCGTCGACGGCAGCCGCTCGCGGCACCTCGGTGGAACGGGCCTGGGGCTCGCGATCGTGAAGCACCTCGCCGAGGCGATGGGCGCCGAGGTGAGCGTCGAGAGCGCGCCGGGGAGGGGCACGCGCTTCCACGTCGACCTGCGCGCCGCGGAGGGGTGAGCGCTACGTCGGCGCCGCGACGCGCAGACGTCTCTGTAGCGGCGGGAGGTGGTCGCGCAGGTCGGCCACGAGCGCGTCGCGGAGCGCGCGGCGCGAGGGGTCGCCCCAGAGGTTGTGGTGCTGTTGGGGGTCGGCCTCGCAGTCGTAGAGCTCGCCCTCGCTGCCGTCGTAGCGCGGCGCCACGGTGCCCCTGCGCCACAGGGCCCAGTAGAGCGGGAACTCACCGCAGCCCTCGCGGCCGCTCGGCGCGTAGACCGTGCAGAGGTGGCCGTCGCGGTAGATCGTGCGCAGGTGCATCCCGACGGGGGCGAAGTTGCTGTCGAAGGTGGTGATGACCCGCTCGCACGCGCGGGCCTCGGGGGCGTCGTCCGAGAGCGGGAGCGGCGCGCCCTCCATCCATGACGGTACGGGCAATCCCGCGATGGCGCAGAAGGTCGGCGCCAGCGAGACGTTCCCGACGGGGGCGCGCACCGTCGCGGGGGGTACGCCCTCGCGCGGCGCGGGGCGCCACAGGAGCGGCACGCGCAGGAGGGCGTCGACGTGGTACGGGCCCTTGAACCACAGCCCGTGGTCGCCCTGCAGCTCGCCGTGGTCGGAGGTGAAGACCACGTCGGTGCGCTCGTCGAGCCCGCGCTCGCGGAGCCACGCCATCACCCGCCCCACGGCCTCGTCGATGAGCTCGTTCTCGACGTGGATCATCGCCGTCATCTCCCGGAGCTGATCGGCGGTGAGCCGCGAGGGGACGACCGTGGTGGGCCCGCCCTCGGCGTTGCGAAAGCTCCCTCGCCAGTAGTCCGACCAGTGCGCGGGCCTCTTCGCGAGCAGGGCCTCGACGCGCTCGCGCGAGCCGGGGTGGCCGGCGGAGAGCGGGACCTCGCGCCAGTCGAGGCGACGTCGCACCTCGTCGTAGGGCGGGTCGTAGGGGTGGTGCGGGTCGGGGAAGCTCATCCAGCAGAAGAAGGGCGCCTCGGGCGGGAGCGAGGCGAGCCACGCGAGGGCGCGGTCCGCCACCCAGTCGGTGTGGTAGCGCTCGCGAGCGATGGGGTTGTGCGCGACCTCGGGCGCGCGAGTGTCTCCGCCGCCGTCGCCGGTGAGCACCCCCGCGAAGCCCTGGACGTCCCCGGGGTGCCGCTCGCGGAGCCAGCGCGCGTAGTGGTGGCCGCCGTGGGGGCCGTGGGTGGCGAGCTCGACGCGCTCGAAGCCTCTCCAGGGGCCGTCTCCGCGCGCCGCGAGCTTGTTCTCCTCGAAGGCCAGCCAGGGGTCGAGGTGCGGGTCGAAGTGGGCCTTGCCGATGAGCGCGGTGCGGTAGCCCGCGGCGCGCAGGTG
>JAEYZO010000500.1 GCA_023428035.1 Pseudomonadota bacterium
CGCCAGCGTCGCTCGCCGCGGTGCAGGGCGACCCCCGCGAGGTGGAGCTCCTGCTGCTCAACACGGGGCGGGCTACGTGGCGCCCCGACGGGGCCGGCGGGGCGGCGCCGATCGCGCAGTGGTCCGACGGGGGGAGGCGCTTCATCGCGGCCTTGTCCGAAGAGACCCCGCCGGGCGCGGTGGGCCGCTTCGTCGCCCGCTGGGAGCCGACGGAGCCGGGAGAGCGATCGCTCTCCCTCTCGATCGTCGACCCCGACGGACTGTCGCTCTCAGACGAGTCCACCGCCCGCGTCGCCGTCGCCGCGCCTGCGAGGGTCGAGCCGCGCTTCGAGGCCCAGCCCGCGGTCGCGGCGGCGTCGCTCTTCGGTCACGGCCCTTCGGGCCCGCGAGGCCTTGCGTGGGCCTGCCTCGCCGTGCTCGCTTCCGGCGTCGCCGCGATCCGTCGCGCGCGACCCGAGTGAGGATGCCCCGTCCCTCCTGTCTGATCGTCGCCGCCTCGCTCTCGATCGTCGCGCCGCGAGCCGGCGCCGTCGACCTGGTCACCCGCCCGTACCCCTGCGTCGAGCACGTGCACCGGCGAGAGGGCGCGACCGACGCTCACGTCGTCGTGGTGGACCTCACCTGCGGCGAGGTCGACGTGGTCGCGACGCGCCCCCAGGACCGTCGATCGACGGTGAGCGATTTCGCGATGGAGCAGCGCGCGCATATCGCGATCAACGCCAACTTCTTCGAGGCCTCGACCTGCGGCCTCGCGATGGGGGACGGCCGCGTGTGGCGCGACGCCTACCGCGACCGCTGCGGCGCGTCGGTGGCCTTCGCGCACGGCGACGCGGGCACGCGGGTCGCGTTCTTCCCCTCCTTCGACCGTCCTCGGGCCTGCGAGCTGTCGTGGGCGAGGCAGGTGGTCACCGGCTGGCCCGCCCTCCTCTCGGCCGGCGAGGTGGTCTTCGAGCCCGAGGAGCCCATCGGGATGTACCGCACGCACCCGCGCACGGCGCTGGGCGCGACGCCCGGGGGTCAGCACCTGGTGATCGCGGTGATCGACGGTCGGTGGTCGGGCGTTCCCGGCGCGACCTCGCTCGAGATGATCCCGCTGATGGAGGAGTTCGGCGTCGCCGACGCGGTGAACCTCGACGGCGGAGGGAGCTCGGCGCTCTACATCGCCCGCGAGGGCGGCGTGGTGAACCGACCCTCCGACCGCGTGGAGCGCAGCGTCGCGAACCACCTCGGGATCCGCGTGACCGCCGCGCTCGGAGAGCCCCAGCCCTGACCCCTTGCGCCGCGGCGCGGGGCGGGCCTATGTGCAGCGCCGTGACCCTCCTCACCCCGACACGGTCCCCCGATGAGCAGGCGGCGGCGCTCCTCGAAGGCGCCGGCCTCTGCGCGATGGAGCATCTCTCGGTGCTCGCGGTGGGCGGCGCCGACCGGGCGTCGTGGCTCAACGGCCTCGTCACCAACGACGTGCGGGCGCTCCCTCCGGGCGCGTCGGTCTACGCCGCCGCGGTCGCCGTGAAGGGCAAGATCCTCACCGACCTGCACGTCACCGCGGCGGGAGACGAGCTCCTCGTCGTCATGCCCGCGGAGCGCCGCGACGAGGTCGCCGCGCATTTCGACCGCTACGTCGTGATGGAAGACGTGACGCTCACCCCTCGCGACCTGCTCGTATTCACCGCGCAGGGGCCTCGCGCGCGGGAGCTCTCACCCGCCGTAGGGCACGTCGCGCGCAACGACCGGCTCGGCGGCGGCGGCGTCGACGTGCACGTCGCCCCCGACGAGCTCGCCGCCTTCATCGAGTGGGCGCGGGGCGCCGAGCTCCGCGGTGAGCTGGTGATCGCGGGCGCCGAGGCCTGGGAGCGGGCGAGGGTCGTGGCGGGCGTCGCCCGCTTCGGGGTCGACTTCGACGTCTCGAACTTCGTGCAGGAGGCCTCGATCACGCCGCGCGCGGTGTCGTTCCAGAAGGGCTGCTACCTCGGCCAGGAGGTGGTGTGCAGGCTCGAGATGCGCGGGCACGTGCAGCGGCGCCTGGTGTCGCTGCGGGTCGAGGGGGCGCCGCCGCCGCGAGGCGCCGCCGTGACCGCCGACGGCAAGACCGTCGGGGAGGTCAGCAGCGTGAGCGCGTGGGGCTCCGGCGCGGCGATGATCGCGATGGTGCGCTACGCGGCCCTGGAGTCTCGCGCCCCGTTGGAGGTCGACGGCCGCCCCGTGACCGTGGTCGACCCGGGTTCGGCGGGATGAGACCGGGCTCGGTCGCGGCGGCCTTCGCGGCCCTCACGCTCGGGTGCGCGTCTTCGGGGGGGCCCGTGAGGCCGGTGGCCGACCCGGGGCCCCGCGCCGAGCCCTCGGACCCCGACGCGAGCGTCGACATCGACCTCTCCGTGAGGATGCGAGAGCGGGAGCGGGCGTGGCTGGTGGCGCACCTCGCCGACGACCCCGACACGAGCCGCGCGGGGGAGAGCGACGCGGTGCGACGTCTCGCCGCCGAGGGGGGCGACGGGGTGGCGGTGGTCGCGGAGGTGTTCCGCGTGGGCGACGAGGAGCGGCTGCCCTTCGCGCGGCGGGTGGTCGAGCGGGTCGCGCTCGCGAGGTGTCGGAGGGACCGCGCGCGGGCGGGACGCGTGGTGGCGGCGCTGCAGCGGGGCCCCTCGTCGAGCGAGGCGAGGAGCGTGTCGAACGTCGTGTGGTTCGACGGTCCGGCCCGGTGGCCGCTCGAAGCGGTGGAGCGCGTCCGGGCCTGGGGCCGCGCGGGCGCGCCCTGTGAGGGGGGCTACGACGGCGACGGGGGCGCCGTCGAAGCCGAGGACGGCGGCGCGTGACCACGGCGCTGCCCGAGGGGTGGGCTGACCTCCTCGCCTGCCCGATGTGCAAGGCGCCCTTCGTCGAGGCGTGGCGCTGCGGAGGCTGCGGAGAGGTCTACGTCGAGCGCGAGGGCGTGCCATCGTTGATCCCCGCGGCGCTCTCGTCGCGCGTCGGCGACGACCTGCACCGGCGGTGGCGCGAGGCCCTGCGCGGGCTCGAAGCGTGGAGGTCGCGGCGCAAGGGAGCGGGAGCGGTCTCGGCGGACCCGCGGGTGGTGACCCTGCTGCGAGCGCTGCGACCGAGGGGCACGGTGCTCGACGTGGGCGGCGGCGACGGCGCGAAGCGCTCGTACCTGCCCGAAGGGGTCGATCGCTACCTCTCCGTAGACCCGGGGGCGCGCGGCGCTCGCGGGCCCTATGTGGAGCGGGGCCTCGCGTGGTGGGCCGTGCAGGGCGTAGGCGAGTTCCTGCCCGTGCAGGGAGAGAGCGTAGACGCGGTGCTCTCGCTCTCGGCGATGGACTACTTCATGGACGTAGAGGGCGGCGTCGCGGAGTGGGCGCGCGTGCTGCGCCCCGCCGGTCGGCTCGGGCTCTTCGTGACCGCGCACCCCCCGGCCGTCGCGAGGGCGAGGGAGGCCCCTCAGAGGCTCTCGCGCGGCGTGGGCGCGCTTCGCCCCGAGGTGCTCGCCGAGGTGGGCGCTCGCGGGGCCCTGGCTCTGGCCGCCGACGGCCTGCGCGCCGCGGCGCGGGCGCGCACCCACTACCACGACGAGGGGGCCCGCCTCGCGG
>JAEYZO010000538.1 GCA_023428035.1 Pseudomonadota bacterium
CGGCGGGCGCCTGCGCGAGGGCGACGCGCGAGGCCGCGGCGGTGGCGGCGGTCATCGCGGTGACCCTCAAGAATTCACGCCGATCCATGGTCGTCCTCCGGGTGCCGGGGCTGCTTGTTCCATCGCGAGGGGAGCTCGCCGGAGCTGAACTCCCCGACGTCCGAGAAGTCCTCGAAGGCGAGGTCGAGGGTGAGCACGCCGGGGGTGTTCACGAGGGCGCGCCAGAGGTCCTGCTGCTCCTCCAGGGTCTCCGTGTCGGTGACCAGCGGGAGCTTCCGCCCGCGCTGCGCCTCGCCCAGGGTCACCCGGGGGTCGCCCGCGATCGCCTCGACGGCGCAGGCGCGCAGGCCCTCGTCGTCGCAGAAGGTGATGACCAGACCGGCGACGGGCATCACGCCACCTCCGCGGGCAGCGGCCCGCCGGGCGCAGGCGCCGGGTCGTCGGCGTGTAGCTCGCCGGTGAACACCCGCAGCCCGAGCTTGAGCGCGACGGTGAGCACCATGAAGCCGAAGGCCCAGATGCCCGCGGTGACCTGCCACTCGGCGCGCGAGGGCACGTAGGGCACGAGCTCGTGGAGGGTGCTGGGGATGAAGCCCGGGACGATCAGCCCCATGCCCTTCTCGATCCAGACGCCCACGAAGGTCGCGGCGAGGGCGGCGTTCAGCACGCCCCGGTGGCGGCTGAGCGCGGGCGTCAGGAACACCACCGCAGCGCCCACGTTGAGGGTCACGGCCGACCAGATCCAGGGCACGAGCTCGTGGTGGCCGTGGGAGCCCAGGAAGAGGTACCGCGCCGAGGCCGCGTGCGCGCCGCCGCCGTAGAAGACCGTGAACAGCTCCGAGCCGAGCATGAAGAGGTTGATCACGCAGGTGACCCGCACGATGGAGAGCAGGGTCTGCACCGCCCCCTCGGGCACGCGGAAGCGCGTGGTGCGCTGCACGATCTGGAGCAGCAACACGATGAACGCGGGCCCCGTGACGAAGGCCGAGGCGAGGAAGCGCGGCGCGAGGAGCGCGGTGTTCCAGAAGGGCCGGCCGCCGAGGCCCGAGTAGAGGAAGGCGGTGACCGTGTGGATGGAGAACGCCCAGCCGATGGAGAGGAAGACGAAGGGGACGTACCAGCGGCGCTCGGGGGTGCGCCCGAGGTAGCGGGTGTAGAGCAGGTAGCCGACGACGTGGAGGTTGATGAGAAGGTAGCCGTTGAGCACCAGCACGTCCCAGGTCAGCATCGAGACGGGCCAGTGGAACCTCCCGACGAAGGGGAGCATGTGCCAGAAGCGGTCGGGCCGGCCGAGGTCGGCGACCACGAAGAGCAGCGCCATCGCGATGGCCGCCACGGCGAGCAGCTCGCCGATGATGACCACGTCGTGCATGTCCTCGTCGTGGTAGAGGTACGCGGGGATCACCATCATCACGCCGCCCGCGGCGAGGCCCACCATGAAGGTGAAATTGGCGATGTAGAGCCCCCACGAGACGTGGTCGCTCATGCCCGTCACGGCCATGCCGCGCACCGTCTGCTGGGCCCAGGTGTGGGCGCCGACGTGGGCGACGGCGGTGAGCACGATCATCCAGACGTAGAACGCGGCCGAGCCCTCCATCGAGCGCGACACGAGGCGCTGGATGAAGCGGAGGTAGGAGAGCCGGGGCGTGGCCGGGGCGGCGGGGTGCTGGTCGCTCACGTCTGACCTCACACGTCGAAGAAGTAGAAGAAGCGCGGCTGCGTCCCGAGCTCCTCCTTCAGCACGAAGACCCGCTTGTTCTCGAGCACCCAGCGGATGTCCGAGTCGGGGTCGAGCACGTTGCCGAAGACCCGCGCGCCGGTGGGGCACGCCTCCAGGCACGCGGGCAGCCGGCCCTCGCGCGTCCGGTGCAGGCAGAAGGTGCACTTCTCCACGACGCCCTGTGGCCGGATGCGGTTGGAGAGGTACGCCTGGTCGGGGTTGATCTCCGCCGCCGGGACCACCGGGCGCTCCCAGTTGAAGCGCCGCGCGTGGTACGGGCACGCGGCCTCGCAGTACCTGCACCCGATGCACCAGTTGTAGTCGACGACCACGATGCCGTCGGACTCCTGCCAGGTGGCCTCGACGGGGCAGACCTTGGTGCAGGGCGGGTTCTCGCACTGCTGGCACTGCACGGGCATGTAGAACTTGCCCGGCGCCGGCACCGCGTGGTCGTAGTCGGTGCGGCCGCGCTCCATGTCGTTGGAGCCGTTCTCCATCTCGAGCACGCGGATGTACGAGTTGTGTGTCGCGCGGTCGTGGTTGTTCTCCTGGTGGCAGGCCTCGGCGCACTGCCGGCACCCGATGCACACCGAGAGGTTGAGCGCGTAGGCGAACTGCACCCCCGGGGTCGGGCGCACGTCGCGGATGGTGACCTCGCGCCCGTAGCGCCGCTCGGTCTCGCCCTCCAGGCGCCGCAGCACCCTGTGCATCTCGTCCCGGTCGAGCTCGCGGTAGTGCTTCTGGAGGAACTCCGCGACCGAGGTGCTCTCGGTGAGCTCCGTGAGGGGCGCCAAGGCACGGGCGAAGGCCGCGGCGCCGAGGGTCGCGCCGAGGACCTTCAGGGCCGTTCGACGATGGATGGGTTCGCTCAATGGGCACCTGTCTGGCCGCGGCCGGCCGGCGCCCGGCGGGGCGCGTCGAGCGGCGGCGGCATCGGGACGAAGCTCGGGAAGGCCGGCTCGTGCGGGTCGTGGCAGTCGACGCAGTGGTTGCGGACTCGGCCCCCGCGGCGGAGGTCCCAGTGGCCGTTCATCCCGCCGTGGGCGCCGTGGGCGTAGTCGCGGGCCTGCGGCCCGTGGCACTGCGAGCAGAGCGACATGGTGTCGCTCACCGGGATCACGCGCCCGTCGGCGAGGCGCAGGCGCTCGGCGGAGGCG
>JAEYZO010000577.1 GCA_023428035.1 Pseudomonadota bacterium
TGGGCCCGCCCGGCCCTCTCGCGCACGCTCTCGCTGGAGCGCCACCGCTCCGTCGACGACCTCGTGCAGGACGTCTTCGTCGCCTGGGTCACCGCGGGCCGCCCCCACGCCGACGACCCCGACGCGCTCCAGTCGCTCCTGCGCGGGATGGCCGTCCACAAGGCCCTCGACGCCCGACGGGTCTCCCTCTCGCGCAAGCGCTTCCAGGGCGAGCTCCCCGAGACCGACCTTCCCGCGAACGCCCTCGACCCCGAGCGGGCGGCCCTCGCCCACGAGCTCCTCGGACGTCTCTCCGAGAGCGACCGCGCCCTGGTGCTCGCCCACGCCGTCGAGGAGCGCCCCTTCACCGAGCTCGCCGCTCACCACTGCTATCGCGGGGCGGAGTGAACAGATTACCCATTGGGCGAAACGATCAGCAGGGGGCGTCGCTGAGGCTTCACGCCGGGAAGCGGTTGGACGCCTTATCCGCGGATCTGGGGTGCCCGAGATCGACGTCGACCTGGCTCAAGGTCCTTGACGAGGGGGTTGAGGTCCTCGACGAAGGACGCCGGGCGAGGCGCGGCGTGCCGCCCCCTAGGGGCGTGAGTCTACGGTCGCGCCGATCGTCGCGGCGATGAAGTTCAACCAGTTGCTCTGGTAGCCGTCGCTCGTGGGCGTTGCGGTGCCCTGCCCCGTGGCGCCGCCGCCGAGGTAGCGCAGGTTCACGAAGACATCCACGTGCGGCGTGACCCTCGCCCCCACCCGCACGCTCGCGTCGAGGATCGCGCCGGTGACCTCGTTGTCGCTCCCGTTCAGCACCGAGATCGGCGCGTAGAACCCGTCGACCTCGAAGGCGAAGAAGCCTCGCCCCGCGAAGGGGAACCTCCCCCGCGCCCTTAGCAGTGGCACCGGCCCGACGTCGCTGCGCCGTCGGTACTGCCTCCCGTCGAGGGACTCGAACTCGATCGTCGCGTCGCGGAGCTGCACGCCCACCCCAAAGGCCAGCTCCTGCGACGTCGACGGCAGGACGTCGTAGGCCCAGCCCACGCGCCAGAACGGGAACCCGTAGCGGAACCTCACGGGCGTGCCCGCGGCGAAGCGCTCGTCGTCGATGGTGAGGTCGCGCGAGAGCGTCGCCGTCGTGTCGAGCTGCAGCGGCTGGTAGAGCAGGGTGATCAGGTGCCGCCGGTCGATGTCCACCTCCGCCGACAAGCGCGCGAAGGGGAAGAGCGTGCTCTGGTCACCGTCGTCTACGTAGTCGACGCGCGAGCCGTTACGACCGAGCGTGATGAAGTGGTCCGGCGCGCCGACGAAGCCTAGCTCCGCCGTGGCCCTCACCCCCACGCGCCGGTCGAGGAACTGCGCCTCGGCCCTGCTCGACCCCATCGCCAGCCCGGCCATCACGCCGAGCGCCCAGGTCCATCGCGTCTGCATCGCCCCCTTCGATGCGTCGCGGAGCGCCGACGTCAACCGACGACGAGCAGTCGACCGCGCTCGCGCCCCCGCTCGTCACGCGCGTCGTCGGCCTTCGGCGCCAGCTCCCTGTCCAACGACTGCGTCGGTCGCACGTAGCCCAGCGCCGCGAAGAGCGAGCCCTTCACCCCGGGGTTCTCCGCTCCATCTGCGCGAGCGTCGCCTTCACCCGCTCGCGCTGCGCGCCGTACCTCCCGGAGGACGTGGCCCCAGCGGGTAAAGTGTTCTACGGGGCGTGACGCCGCAGCGTGACGCGGGGCGCGGGCCCCCCTCGGCTCCAGCCACGCCCAGCCCCGGTCGTGCCGTCACGGCCGCGCGGCGCGCCCCGAAGGCGCGTCGAGCGCTTCGAAGAGCGCGGCGAAGAACTCCCGCTCGTCGAGGGTCGGAGGCAGCCCCGAGACGCCGCCGTCGCCCACCTCCACGACCCGCACGCCGCCGTCGTCCAGGCGCGCGACGTCCACGGAGAGGAAGGGGCTCTCGAAGCGCCGCGCCGCCTCCAGGATGGGCCCGAAGCGCTCGGGCTCGTCGCGCACCTCGGGGTAGTAGCCGGGCAGCAGCAGCTCACCGCGCGCGAAGAACATCCGCTGCTCGTCGTGCACCGGCGTGCCGCGCGGGTCGCGCCGGAGGAGCCGAAGCGGCAGGGCGCGTCGGAACACCAGGCCCCGCTCGAAGCGCTCGCCGCGCTCCTCGAGGAAGGCGCGCACCACGCGCTCGAAGCGCTCCCGGTCGCGCGCGTCGGGGATGAAGCACGCCTCCTCCCAGCGGTGCTTGGCGGACTTGACGTGGTCCTTCACGAGCAGGGCGCCCGGGCCGAGCGAGAGGGCCGCCTCGCGGGCGAGCGTGAGGTCACGGCCCTCGATCCACGCGGTCGGCGCCGTGAGCCCGGCGAGCAGCGGGTACGCGCGCGGGAGGTGGTGCGCCTGCTCGTAGCCCCAGGGGGAGACCAGCGGAGCCCAGGCCCGCTCGCGGAGGGCGTCGTGGAGGGCGCGGTAGCGCTCGGGGGGCATCATCCAACCGCGGTGCAGCACCTCGGCGCCGCTGCCGTCGGGGACCCGCCGGAGGGCGCGCGCGACGTCCCCGCGCGTGAGCGCCTCCAGGTCGAAGCGGAGGCAGGCGAAGCCGACCGAGCGCGCGGCCTCGTGCTCAGCGGCGAAGGTTGGATCGGGGGCGTTGAGGCCCCGGGGGTCCGAGGGGAAGAGCAGGGTCGGAGGCATCGCGCGACGGTAACGCGCGCGAGACGTCCCGGCGCGCCGACGTGTCAACGGTCGGCGGTCTGCGCCCTCTGGGTGGTACCTTCGATCGCGCGAGCCGGCCCCACGGGCAGGGCGGCCGAGGGCCCCGAGGCCAACCGACCCGGGGCGACGTATTCGACGCGCAGACGGTTTGAACTCGCCCCCCGCGGGCGACGCGCCGTTGATGACAGAGCTCGGTCGCGGGTCTCCTCACGCGTGCCGGTGAGGCGCGTCGTCCTCTTCAGAGCAGGCTCGCCACGGTGTCGACGGTGCGGTCGCGCGCCCACTCGAGGACGGAGCGGGTCTCTCGCACGAGGAGCTCGTGGTGGAGGTCCGCGGGGTGTAGAGCCACGCGCACGGGCACCTCGGCCGCGGGGTAGAGCCTCGCGGCGCGCGCGTACGCGACGCTCGACAGGCGCCGTCCGAGGGTGCGGCTCGCGAAGTTGAGCGCGGGGCAGAACGCCCGCGAGCCCGCGACGGGGTCGTAGCCGAAGAGCTGATCCTCGCACCAGCGCAGGCCGCGCTCGGCGAGGGCCGGGAGCAGCCACGACCTCCGCGCCCAGGCCGGCGGCACGAAGCCCACCGGGTCGAGACCCGCGCCGCGCAGGAGCGAGAGCCCCTCGTCGAGGCGGCGACACCCGACGTTGACGTCGTAGGACGCGAACTCCGCCTCGCCCGCCGAGGCCACCCGCTGCGCGAAGTGGTGCGCCAGCCCCTCGCCCGGCGCCGAGCGGTGGAACCACCCGTGGAGGAAGACCTCGTGCCCGTCTCCCGCGAGCTCGCGCAGGCGATCGACGTACGCCGGGTGGTCGCCGAGGAACCACTCGCCGTGGAAGTCGGGCACCACCAGGAGCCCGGGGCGCGCGCCGACGGCGTGGCACCACGCGAGGGCCGTCTCGACCTCGCGCTCCCAGCGCGGGGAGACGTCGTGGATCGAGACGTGGACGACCGCGCGGCTCACGCCGCCCCCCTGCTCGCGAGCAGCGAGCCATAGAGCTCGAAGAGCGCGTCGAAGTGCCGCGCGGCGTCGGGGACCTCGCGGGAGGCCTCTAGCGCCGCCCCTCGGCGCGCGGCGGGTGGCAGGTCGAGTAGCCGGTCGACGGCCACCGCGGCATCCATCGCCGAGCCGTACGC
>JAEYZO010000367.1 GCA_023428035.1 Pseudomonadota bacterium
GGCGAGATCAGCACCCTCGTGCGCCCCGCGCCGAAGTTCTCGGCGGCCCCCGCAAAGCCCGCGCCCGCGCCCGCCGACGACGCCGACGGTTCGGTGACCACCAAGGACATCCAGCACTACGTCGCGCAGGCCAGGGCCTTCAAGCAGAAGCAGGCGGAGGACCACGGCTTCGAGCACAACGTCGAGCGCACCGTGGCCCTCAGCGAGACGCCGCTCGGGGGCTTCGACCCGCTGGAGGTCGGCGGCCGCACCATCGTGCGCGGCGAGGCGATGACCGCGTTCACGAAGAAGCTCAACGAGCTGGCGCTCTCGCGCTCGGCGGCGGAGCACTCGTCGCACGTCTCCGCGGGGGGGATCTACAAGCTCCCGGAGCTCCCCGAGGCGCCCCCGGCGGAGACCGCGCCGCTGCCGCCGGTGCGCCCGCCCACGCCGACGCCCGCGCCCGCCGCCGCGGAGAGGAGCGGGAACACGACGGCGAAGCTCGACGCGGTGAAGCAGGCGGAGGAGCTCGGCAACCGCTCGGTCCCCGCGTGGGTGCTGGCGGTGCTCGCGCTGGCGCTGGTGGCGGTGGGGTACTTCGTGCTCGGGAGGCGCTGAGCGGTCAGCGACGGTTGGCCGCTGGGGTCTTGGTGAGGCTGCGCACGTGCTGGTCGTGCGCGATGGGCAGCGGCGGCGGCGCGATCGCGACGGGCGCTCGAGCCGCGTCGAGCTGATAGATGCTCCAGCCGCGAAGGCGGAGCATGCAGAAGCCGCAGTAGTTTCGCTGCGCCGCGGGGGTGCTCATGGTGCAGTGCCTCGGCGCGGTGTCGTCGTGGAGCTCGCGGGGGTCGTTCGCGACGCCGCCCGCGGCCTCGTAGTACTGGTGGTTCAAGAACATCGCGTGCCCGAACTCGTGGCAGAGGGTGCCCTCCATCTCGTCGGTCTTCAGCATGAAGATGTAGATCGACGCCCGTGACGCGGGGGCGAAATAGGCCTTCGCCGCGGGCGCAGGCCCGTTTCCGTTCATGGGCTTCTCGAACTGCACGGTGATGAGCCCGTCGTCGGTGCCGAGCATGTCTTGCAGGGCGAGCTCCATCACCCTGAAGCCCCAGGCGTAGCCGATCGCGTAGTCGTAGACAGCCTTGCAGCGCTCGTCGGTCGACTCCTCCATCGCCTCGGTGATGGCGGTGGTCACGGCGACCCGGTCACCGTTGGGGCAGGTCACGTCGAAGTCGAGGGCCGCGTCTCCGGTGCGGTACTGCCCGTTGGCGTCGACCCATAACCCGTTGAACGAGTTCTTCAGCGCCGCCTTGAGCGACGCGACGCCGTCGACGTCGAAGGCCTTGGTCAAGGGCGGGACGCCGAGGTGACCGCCGGTGTACGTCCCGGTCACCCTGGTGTTCCCGACCGCGTCATGGAAGACGACGTTGACCGGCCAGGGGAGCGCGAAGGGCCTGGCCTCCTGGCCGCCCCGCCAGAAGCTCCGCGTGGGGTGGATGTAGGGGTCGCCCCACGCCGCCGCCGCCGCAGCGCTCCCGTAGTGGTGGACGAGCGCGGTGCGCCACTGGTCCCAGGGCTTGAACCACGCGCCTCGCGAAGTGCTCGCGTGGTTGGCCCCGTCGAGCGCCAGCCGCACGAAGGGCTCGAGCGCGCCCGCCGACGCGCCGGTGTTGTTGTAGATCCCGTTGAGGGCGGCGGTGTACTGCGACACCGGGCGCATCACCGTGACCACCCGCACGAACTGCTTGGCGAAGCGCCTGGTGACCGACGCGACGTGCGGGTCCTGGAGGCCCGTGGGCACCGTCGAGAGCAGCAGGTGGTCGACGGTCTTCCACACCTCGAAGGTGCCGGTCTCGGTCTTGAGCCCGGCGGGCAGGGCGTTCATCGCGGCGGCGAAGGCCGTGTGCCCCGCGGCCGGGTCGACGTAGCCGCCGTACACCGCGCCGACCCGCAGCTTGTACCGGTCCCCCGCCTGGATCGACGGCTGAAAGACGACGCCGGTCTTGCCCGCGTGGGTGGCCGAGCGCCGCACCTTCGACACCGCGCACCAATTGCCCGCCGCGGGGTTCGACACCGCGAAGGGGAACGCCGCCGTGCCCGGGTGCGGGGGGAACACCTGCGCCGCGCCGGGGCCGCGCTTGCCGCCTCGCTCGACGTGGCAGTTGCGCCCGGGCGGCGAGGTGGCCGCCTGGTCGAAATCCATCGCCTGCGTGAGGAAGGCGACGGCGGCGGTCTGGCCGTTGGCGCACAGGTCCGGCGTGTGCCGCGAGCTCGGGATGATGTCGTACGGCGCCGCGTCGGGGTCCTTCGACGCGTCGATCCACTCCCACACCATGCGCGTCGCGCCGATGGCCCTCCCCGCCGCCGCCCCGGTCACCCGGCGGCCGTCCGACCGACGGACACCGAGCTTCGCCGCGATCGGCAGGTTGGGCCCCTCGCCCCACACCGCGTGGTGCTGCCGCCACGCGTGGTTCTCCGTGAGCTCGGCCTCCGCGCGGTAGAAGATGTTCGACTTCAGGTACACCCGCTTCGTCTCGCCCGGCGCGGGCAGCGCGCCCGAGAGGTTCTCCGCGTCGGTGACGTCGGTGACCGCGTCGTACACCTGGTGGTCGCGCTGCGTCGCCGCGCCGCCGTTCGTGGGGAGCGTCGGCGAGGCCGCGAGGGTGGTCTTCGGGAGCCACTCGAGCTCGATCCCGTCGAGCAGCACGTCGAGGAAGACCCAGCGCGCGGGGGTGGTCCGCAAGATCGCTCCCGTGGGCTGGATCGTGAGCTTGAGCTTGTACGGCGAGTGCTCGACCGTGAGCACCCCGTCGGGGAACTCCGCGGGGAGGTAGTTGTTCTGGTGCGCAACGACGTAGTCGGAGCCGCTGACGACGAGCTGGTTGAGGTCGCCGTCGAAGGTCGTGGTCCCGCGCTCGGGGCAGTGACCGGGCGTGAAGGTGATCCGCTTCGTGAAGAGCGCGTTGGCGCTGCCGCGCCGGAAGACCTCGAGCACGAGCTCGCGCACGTGCGCGGCGCCCTTGATCTTCCACGCGACGCTGAGGACCTCCTCCTCGGGCACGAAGCACATGCGCTTCTCGCGCGACGCGGACCGGATGACCGCGCCGGGGTCGGCCGCGAAGGACTTCTGGCTCGACCTGCCGGTTCGACTCGACGTGACCTTGAGCTCCTCGAGCGCGACGACGGGCTGCGCCACCACGTTGCCGACGTCCCGGTTGTTCGGCGTGCGGAGCGCGAAGAGCCGTCGCCGCGGCGGGGGGGCGGCGGCGGCGGC
>JAEYZO010000670.1 GCA_023428035.1 Pseudomonadota bacterium
GCGCTGATCCGCCGCGGATCGTCATCAGTACCAGCACCCGCGCCCGCGCGATGCTCCGCGGTGGTGCCGTGTCACGGCCTGCTCGCACCGCGCTGATCCGCCGCGGATCGTCATCAGTACCAGCACCCGCGCCCGCGCGATCCTCCGCGGTGGTGCCGTGTCACGGCCTGCTCGAACCGCGCTGATCCGCGGAGGCGGAGCCTCCGCGTTTGAACACCCGGAACAGCAGCCACAGCGACGGGAGCAGCACGGCCATCCCGCAGGGCACCGCCGCGAGCAGGAAGCGCAGCGTGGCCTCGGGCGCCGCGGCCTGCTCCAGCGTCACGTCGGGGAAGATCAGGTACGGGTGCTGCGCGAGCCCCCACCCGCTCAGCACCAGCGCCACCTGCGCGACGCTCGCCGCCCGCGCCGCCCGCCAGCGCCTCCACCGCAGCGACAACCCCGACGCGAGCGCAGCCACGGTCCCCGCGATCAAGACCGGCAGCGCGCGGCCGTGCGTGAGCCCCTCCCACAGGTGCGGCGCCTCGCTCGCCGTCACGGGCAGCGTGATCGCGCTCAGGGCCACCGTCGCCGTGCCCGCCTCCAGCGCCCTGCGACGAAAGTCCTCGCGGAGCTCGCCCGCGGTCTCGTTCGTGAGGAAGACCGCGGCGGTGTACGCGCAGATCGCCAGCGCCAGGAGCCCCATCGCGACAGTCAACGGCGTGAGCCACACCACGCCGTCGGGGCGCACCTCGCCGTTCACCACGCGGAGTCGTCCCGAGGACACGGCGCCGAGGGCCATCCCGAGGATCACCGGGGTGATCGCGCTCGCCACGCCGAAGACCGTGCCCCAGCGGCGACGTCCTTCAGGGTCGAGCACGCCGTAGCCGCGGAACACGAAGGCCGCGCCGCGCAGCGAGATGCCCACCAGGGCGAGGTGAAAGGGCGCCCACAGCCCCACGCTCAGCGCCGCGTAGCCCACCGGAAAGGCCGTGAACAGCAGCACCACCGCGAAGATCAACCAGACGTGGTTGGCCTCCCACACCGGGCCCATCGCCTTCGCGATGGCCTCGCGCTGGGCGTCCTTCCTCTCACCGCGGGCGAGCGCGTCGAGCACGCCCCCGCCGAAGTCCGCCCCCGCGAAGACCCCGTAGGCCACCACCGCGAGGAGCGCGACGCCCGCGACGATGTCACGCGACGGCATGGTCGTCTCCGTGCCCCCTGGAGTCGTCTTCGACGGGGGTGCGCGCGAGGCGACGCAGCAGCACCACCAGCGCCGCCCCGAGCCCCGCGTAGAGGGCCGTGAACACCCAGAAGGTCACCGCGACGTCAGTGCGCGGGGTCACCGCGTCGGCGGTGCGCATCACCCCGTAGATCACCCACGGCTGCCGGCCCACCTCGCTCACCACCCAGCCCGCCTCGAGGGCGATGAAGCCCAGGGGGGCTGTGAGCACCAGCAGCTTCAGCATCCACGGGCGCGCCTCGACGCCTCCGCGGCGCTTGTGCAGGAACAGCGCGACCACCGCCACGGCCATCATCGCGAAGCCCGCGCCCACCATCACGTCGAAGGCCAGGTGCGACACCGCCACGTTGGGCCACTGATCCCGCGGCACCCGATCGAGGCCCGTGACCGTGGCCGCCGGGTCGAGGTGCAGCAGCATCGAGAGACCGCTCGGGATGTGCAGCCCGTAGCGCACCTCCCCCGCGGCGACGTCGGGCAGGCCCCCCACCAGCAGCGGCGCGTGGTCGGTGGTGCGGAAGAGGGCCTCCATCGCGGCGAGCTTGGCGGGCTGGTAGCGCCCCGCGCGCTCCGCCGTGAGGTGGCCGCTCATCGGTTGCAGCACCGCGGCCACGCCGCCCACCAGCAGCGCGAGGCGCAGCGCTCCGCGGTGTCGGGCGTCGCGCTCTCCCTTCGCGATGGCCCAGGCGTAGACCCCCGCGACGGCGAAGCCCACCGAGGCGTAGCAGGCCAGGGTCGAGTGCAGGGCCATGTCGAACCACCGCGGGTTGCGGAACACCGCGGTCGGGTCGACGCTCAGCGCGCGCCCGCCCTCGACCGCGAAGCCCTCGGGGGATTGCATCCACGCGTTGACGGCGAGCACGAGCACGCCCGAGAGCATCCCGCTGAAGGCCACCGCCACACCCGCGGCGAGGTGCGCGCGGGGCGAGAGGCGCTCCCAGCCATAGAGGTGCATCCCGAGGAAGATCGCTTCGATGAAGAACGCGAAGCCCTCGAGGGCGAAGCCGGGTCCGATGACGGGGCCGGCGACCTGCATGAAGCGCGGCCAGAGGAGCCCGAGCTCGAACGAGAGGGCCGTGCCCGACACCGCTCCCACGACGAAGAGCAGGGCCGTCGCGCGGGACCATCGCCGCGCGAGGTCGCGCCAGCGGGGCTCGCCCGTGCGGATCCATTGAAGCTCCGCGAGCACCATCAAGAGCGGCAGCCCGATGCCCAGCGCCGCGAAGACCATGTGGAACCCGAGCGACACCTCCATCTGGGCGCGCGCGGCGGTGAGCGGACTCATGGCCGGGTCGATGGTGCCCCTCCCCAC